>CAIOTP010000349.1 GCA_903861235.1 uncultured bacterium
CCGAAGCCCCGCCCGTCGGCGGGAATCCGGCCCGCTCCGAGGCTCCGAACCCCGGACCCGGGGGTGCCAGCCCCGCGTTGACCGCCGAGCAGGTCTCCGCCATGTCCCGGGCAGAGCTCCAGGCCGCCCTGGTGGCCGTGGCACGGAGCCGCATGAGCCGGGACATCGATCCTGCCACCCGGGAGAGGCTGAATTCGGAGCAGCAGATGCTCTCCAACCGATTGAATGAGTTGCAGGGGCAATCAGCCCCTCGTTGAACCGTTCCCGGAGGTGGGTCGTCAGCCCGTACCCTCCCCGGGCCCCGACTCACGGAGAAACTGCTCGTGCCCACCCTGCGAGACCTTCAAGAAGGCGTAGTCCTGATGCCCCTGGCGGCGCTGCTGGCCGTCACCCCCGCCCCCGCCTGGGCCCAGCCTGTGGAAGGTCGGCCTTCGCGTCCACAGCCTGCTCCTCAGCCCACCGCGTCCGAAACCCCGGCACAGTCGGGCGCCGCGACCAACCCCGCCGGACCGTCGCCCAAGGCACCTTGGACGCAGCAACCCAAGACACCGGCCAAGCCCGAGCCCGCCAAGGACGTCAAGCCGGTGGAGCCGGCCAAGCCTGCGGACGAGAAGCCCTCGACCACCGAAGCGGCCACGCCGGAGGAGCCGACCGAGGAGCCCGAAGTCGAGATGCCCCAGGAGCCCGCGACACCCGCGTCCTCCGCCTCCACGGTGGATGAAGCGCCGGTGGCGGACGCGATCCCCGCCGGGACCCTGCGGCTGGAGGGCGGCCTGCTGGAGCAGGTTCCTCCCGCCAGCATGCGGTCGACGCGGCGTGAATCGGCCGGCGAGAAGGTCAAGCTCTCGTTCAAGGAGACGAAGGTCGAGGACGTGCTCCCCTTCATCGTGGAGACCACGGGCAAGGCCGTCATGGTCAAGCTTCAGTCCATCCGCACCCAGGGCGTGACGCTGGTCATGGACCGCGAGGTGAGCCGCCAGGACGCGCTCGACCTGCTCTTCCAGGCGCTGCGGCTGCAGGGCATCGGCGTGGTCGAGACCGACAAGGTGGTCATGCTGGACCTGCTGGCCGAGGTCAACAAGCTGCAGCCGATCACGGTGCTGGGTCCCGAGGTCAACATCTACGACCAGCCCGAGGACGGCAACATCTGCATCAAGGTGTTCCGCATCCGCAACACCAAGGCGCAGAACGTCTACGACCGACTGCAGGACAACGTGCCCGACTACGCGCAGGTGAGCGTGGACAACAACTCCAACCAGATCATCCTGGAAGGCGACATCGGCCTGGCGAAGCGCTTCCAGCGGATGATCGACCTGCTCGACGTGCCCGCCTACCTGGACGTGCGCACCGAGACCTTCAAGCTCAAGTACGCCGACGCCCAGCAGATCTCCACGATCATCCAGGACCTCTTCGCCGCCCGCACGGTGGGCGGCAGCGGCGCGGCACCGGGCCAGCAGCCCGGACAGCCTCGGCCTCAGACGCCGGGCCAGCCCGCGGCGGGCGGGCGTCGTGGCGGAGGTGCCAGCGGCGAGGGCCTGATCCGCGGCACCAGCGAGCAGCTGGTCGTCACGGTGCTTCCGGCCACCAACTCCATGACCGTGCGGGCCGAGCCCGAGGTGATGGAGGAGATCAAGCGGCTGATCGCCACCGCCTGGGACGTGCCCATCACGCGGGGCGGCGAGCCCTTCCGTCTGTACGACCTCAAGTACACCGATCCGCTGAAGGTGAAGACGCTCCTGCAGTCGCTGCTGGAGGGTGGCGGTGGCGGCTCGGGCGGTGCATCGCGACCTTTCGCGGGGCCGGGCGGCCAAGGTGCAGGTCGTGCCAATGCGGCCGGTCCCCGGGGCGGCGGCGCCACGGGCGGCGGCGAGTCCGGCGCCGACGTGGCGGTCTCCAACGTGTTCCGCATCGAGGCCTATCCCGACTCCAATCGACTGCTGGTGGTCACCAAGACGCCGGACAACTTCGCGTGGCTGGACCAGCTGGTGCAGTCGATCGACCAGCCCCTGAACAGCGGCCTTCCCCTGCAGGTGGA
Source organism: uncultured bacterium (assembly GCA_903861235.1). Taxonomy (GTDB): domain Bacteria; phylum Planctomycetota; class Phycisphaerae; order Phycisphaerales; family SM1A02; genus SYAC01. The sequence goes on from CAIOTP010000349.1 coordinate 2,036, forward strand.
CCTGAAGCACGCCAACGCCGTGCAGGTGGCCGAGATCCTCAATGCCCTGCTCGCCGAAGCCGGCACGGGCAGCGGCATCCGCGCCCCCGAGGAGGGGCTGACGGGCATCGACTTCCAGACCGCCGGCGGCGGCACCACGGGTTCGCAGCCGACCACGAGCAGCAGTTCGCTGGCGGGCGGCCCGGACGGCGCGACCACGGCCGGCGCGGGCGGCGAGATCCGCTTCCCGTGGCAGAGCAGCCGCGGTGCCGGCGCGGGCGAGGTCACGGAGGTGAGCTCGCTGGTGGGCAAGACCCGCGTGGTGCCCAACGCCGGTCAGAACAGCCTGCTGGTGCTGGCCCCGCCGGAGATCCAGCAGAGCATGGTCCGGGTGATCGAGCAGCTGGACCGCCCCGGACGCCAGGTGATGATCACCGCGATCCTGGCCGAGGTGGAGCTGGGCGACGAGTTCGCGTTCGGCCTGCGGTTCGGCCAGGCGGGTCTGACGCCCAACAACCCCAACAACGCGATCGTGATCAACGGCAACCTGGCGAACAACCAGATGTACTCGGGCAGCCGAGAGAACGTGGACTTCATCGGCGACCTGAGCACCAGCATCCTGGACTTCGGCGTGCCCGCCACGGTGATCCTGCAGGCGCTCGAGGAGAAGACCAACGTCCGCATCCTGCAGCAGCCTCGCGTGTTCACCACGGACAACGAGGAGGCCAAGTTCTTCGACGGCGACGACGTGCCCTTCCAGACCGGCCAGACCACGGGCGGCACCACGGGCGGCGGCACCACCGCCAGCTTCAGCCAGATCGCGGTGGGCATCGGCCTGAACGTGCGCCCCCGCATCACCAAGGACCGCAACGTGGCCATGGACGTGGAGGTGCTCTACAGCAACGTGGCCCGTGTGAGCACGGCCGCCACCCCCGGCAACAACCCCACGATCTCGCGCCGACAGACCAACACCTCGGTCACCGTGAAGAACGGGCAGACCATCGTCCTGAGCGGCATCCGCACCGAACAGGAGCAGAAGAGCAAGACCAAGGTGCCGCTGCTGGGCGACGTGCCCGTGCTGGACTGGGTGTTCAGCAGCACCGAGAACATCACGAACACGAGCGAGCTGGTGCTCTTCATCACGCCCGTGGTGGTGGACAACCCCGACGAGAACGACACCAACTTCAACGTGGGCGAACTGCAGCGTCTGCGGGCGCTGGAGAAGCCCATGGACAGCAAGATGCAGGAGATGCAGCGTGACGCGGGCCTGGAGCGGAAGGCCGCCGAGCCGGTGGCACCAAGCCCGCCGTCGACCCAGCCGCTCGAGCCGATCGAGACGGCCCCGGCCCCGGATGGCGCGAAGAATCCGTGATCTCGGGCCCCTGCGGGCCACGGCGCTGATCCTGGGCCTGCTGCCGGCCGCCTGCGTGACCAGCACCGAACGGACAGGGCCGCCGCGGGTCCTGACCGGCGCCGCCTCCGGCACCGTGGTCACCCGCAACCCTGACGGGTCGGTGACCCGCGACGCCTCGCTGCAGGTGACCCTGGAGCCCCTGCCCGCCCTGGACACCGACGGCTTCCACACCCCCATGCTTTCGCCGGACGGGACCTGGGTGGCCTGGCAATCCCGCAGCAACGCCGACTGGCCCATGCTGCTGGCCCAGCGAGGCGCCTCCACGGCCGCAAGTGCGGCGGTGGCGCTGCGCAACCCCGATGGCGGTCAGGTCGTGACCCGCGGCGAGGACCTGCTGCTTGGGCGCATGACGCACGCCGATGGCGTGCTGGTGGAATCGCCACGGCCCGACGGTTCCCGGCGGGTGGGCCTGCTGCCCTGGAACGCGGAGGAGCCTCGCTGGCTGACCGGGGAGGGCGAGGTCCGGGCGTTCGCCTGCATCGGACCACGCGGCGAGTGGGCCTATGCGCGCCGTGGCCTGGAGGCGGATGCCTTCGATCTGGTGGTGGAGCGGCCCGAGGGTCGGCTGGAATTCCCCAGGCGCGAGGGAGAGAGCTGGATGATGCCGGTGGTGGCCAGCGACGGGATCTACGCCTGCAGCCTGCGGGACGGGATCCTGGAACTGGCGTTCCTGCCGATCCGGGCTGGCGAACACCTGACCCGGACCCAGGCGGAGCCGGCCCTGCTTCGACACCGGATCTCGATCCGCGCAACGGCCCGGACCGCCTATCAGGCCTTCGCCGCGGTGCCGCCGGACGCAGCCGCCATGCCGGAGGGACTGCTCTTCTTCCACCCCGAAATGCGTCGAATGGCCGCGTGGTCACCCCGATCAGGGAGAGTGCTGCTGCTGGCGGAGGGCTCCGTGGCCGCCCGACCCACCGCTCCGGGAACCGTGCTGGTCACCCTTCCGGGCTCGCTGGTGGTGCAGGAATGGCCCCCAGAACCGGCCCTGGCCCCTCTTCAGGTGCTTCCCGGGCTCTGGATTCCCTGTGGACGCGGGGGTGGCGGCACGCTGGTCGCGGCCCCCCGCGAGGGATCCTGCGGGCTCAGCCGGCTGAAATTGGGACCCGAAGCGAGCCCGAGCCGCTGAGGTCCGGACGGGACGGGAGGCTCAGACCTCCTCGTCGTCGTCTTCGTCGTCGTCCTCGTCGTCGTCCTCGTCGTCGTCTTCGTCGTCGTCGTCTTCTTCTTCGTCGTCGTCTTCGTCGTCCTCTTCGTCGTCTTCTTCTTCGTCTTCTTCGTCTTCTTCGTCTTCTTCTTCTTCCTCTTCTTCCTCTTCTTCTTCCTCTTCGTCCTCGTCGTCGTCGAGGAAGTCATCGTCCTCGAAGTCGTCGTCTTCCTCCTCCTCGGCGTCCTCGTTGGGCTCCAGGCTTTCTTCGTCGGGGAAATCCTCGTCCTCGTCGCCGAAGTCGTCGTCGTCATCCTCGTGAGGATCGAAGTCCTCGTCCTCGTCGTCGTCAGGGCCGGCAGCCACGACGGTGCCGCCGGTGCCGGGAAGGGCGATGAGCAGGTTCCAGGGATCTTCGGGGGTGAGGGTGGGCATGGCGTCTCCGTTGGGGGGGGTTATCCATCGGCGGCGCCCATTTGTCAACGCCCCTGGGGCGCCCGGATGGCCAGCGTCCGGCCCTCCAGTCCCACAAGGATCCACCCCTCGATCGCATCCAGGGTGACCAGACGGTCGCCGCCGGTCTGCACCGCGAGCGTCTCGCCGGAGATCCGGAGTCCTGTGGCAGGTTCGAGCGTCCGCAGCAGCAGCGCGGGCTGGCGGCCGGCCTCGAAGAAAGCCTCCCGATCGCCGAGGTCCACCACCACCACGCCGTCCCGCACAGGCTGGACCAGGTCGTATCGTCGCTCGCCGCTCACCGCATCCATGCCGATGCGACGGCCGGAGGCATCGTGCAGGGTGACGCGGTTGAAGCGGTGCACGAGCCATCCCTCGGGAAGCGCACGGATGTTGGCCACCGGATCCATGCGGCCCTGGGACGGCCCATCGAGCATGCCCGGCAGCAGTTCGCCCGAATCGATGGAGATCCCCTGCACCACGTCGCTCGAGCGATCCTTGACCATGAGCCAGTCGGTCGTGCGCTCGCGCCATTCCGCCCCGGCCACGCGGCGATCGCCCTGGATCCACCGAGGGGGCAGCTGCGGCTGAAGATCGAGCATGGCCACGCCTGCGCTGCCCGCCGCCACGATCCCCTCGGGCAGAAGCCGGATCCACAGGGGCGAGCCGATCGAATCCGGCCATGGGCCCTCGAGCCAGATCGAGCCGTCGCGAGGATCGCGAATGGAGATGCGGGCGGGCTGGTCCGAGCCCTCGGCGGACACCTGCAGCAGCGCGAGCCCCCACTCGGCCAGATCGCACCTGAGGTTCACTTCGGCAGTGGCGTCCAGCTTCCAGAGCGGACGGCCTTCCCCGTCCATGCGAAGCACGACCGCCTCCCCGTCGCCGCGGACGATCGCGATCAGCGGGCCGGCTCGGAGACATTCGACGCCACGCGGATCCGTGATCAGGCCGTCGCCGGCGCGGCGGGGCAGCGGATCGAACAGCTCCGTGACGCTCGCCACGCGGAAGAGTCGCCGACCACTGACGGGGTCGAGGCACTCCAGGGCTCCATCCTCCTGCCCGACCGGGCTCCAGAGCGCGATGGCGGGCGCCCAACCCAGGACCTGCGTGGCGCGTTCGTCGAAATCCGCTCGCCATCGCTCCAGGAGTTCAGGACCTGCCCGGGCCACGAGGGCGTCTCGCTCGCGGAGCAGGGTGTAGTCGCGCGGCGGGTCACGAAGCGCTCCGGCCTGGCACTCCAGCAGCGTTCCCGGCAGCGATCTGGCCGAAGCCTGCGGAGGACCGCAGGCAGCCAGGCCCTCGCTGGCGGGCCGCCGGCCCACCTGCGCGAGCACCTGGGCCTCGCAGCCGTCGGAGGGCACGGGAATCGCTCCCAGCATCCGGTCCAGTTCCTCGCGAGAGCCGGCAAGGCGGGCCAGCTGCCGAAGTCGGGTGGGTCGGTCGGAGGCGTCCGCGGCCCTCAGCAGCGGCAGGCAGGCCTGGAGCGCACGCTGACGGTCGGCGGCATCCAGGCCCATGAGGCCCGCCAAGGCCAGGTCCCCCGCCGCGATCCGCAGTTCTCCCGAGACCGGCAGCATGGCGCGGGCCAGCGATGGATCCCCCCAAAGCCGCTGGAGCATGATGGCCGCCTCCGAGCCGTGTCCTTCGGCCGAGGCGCGCGCCGCCTGACGAAGTATGACCGAAGCGCGCTGGGCCGGCGTGCGAGCCAACTCGGCGGCCAGTTCGAGCAGTCGGCCGGACTGCTCCGTTCCCACCGTGGACAGGACCACCGGGTCGAGCAGGCGCTGCACCACTTCCTCACGCACGGAGACCGCTTCCGCATCCCCCAAGGTGCCCAGCGCGCGTGCCGTGGCCACGGCACCATCCACCATGAGCGCGCCTCGCTTCCAGGCGCGACCCAGCTCGATCAGGGCCAGGCCGCGGCGAGGATCGTCGGGGCGCTCGGCCAGCCGTCGGCGAAGCAGCGTCTCGCCCTGGTCGCCCGGCATGGCCACGCACGCACGATCCGCCGTGACCACGGCGAGTTGGCCACCCTGCAAGGCCGTGTTGCCTCCTGATGCCAAGGGAAGCTGGCCGATCAGCCCGCCGTCCGCCGGCGACACGATCAGCACCCGATCCGCCGTGGGCACCACCAGCGCCCGGGTGCCGTCCGCCAGCGTGCCCATGGCGACCTCGCCGCGCACCGTGGTCCCCTCTTCCACGGGCAGCTTCCACGCGATGGCCCGGGGATCCGATCTCGGGATGGCGATCACCCCCGTGCCGATGGCATAGAGGTGATCCGTGTCCAGCAGCAGGGTCCGCACCAGCCCTGCAGGCGTGTCCACGCCGATGGGCCGCGTCCAGAGCACCTTGCCGTCGGCGGGATCCATGCCCACCAGCGTGGCGCCATCCGGAGCGATCCACGCGACCAGCCGGTCATCCGCCACCGGCGACGGCAGCTGCCAGGGAGGCGAGCTGTCCCGTGGCTCTCGCACCGGTGGCGGCCATCGACGCAGCCATCGCACGCGGCCCAATCCCGCATCCACGCGGGCGACCACACCCAGGCTCGAGGCAGCCACCACATCGCCATCCAGCGGCATGGGCGAGCCCAGCGGCCGGGACGCGGCCAGCCGCAATCCGCCTGCGGCGCCCAGAGGCACCATCCAACGAAGCCGTTCCTCGGGGCGATCCAGCCCCAGCAGCCAGGCGGCGCTCTCCAGTCGGCTGTTGCTCCTGCGGGCCTGCGCCACCGTGACGTCGTCGATCACCACGGGCCGCCCGTGTGGAAAGAGCTCCTCCATGGCCTCCAACGGCGAACGGTCGAGACGGAACTCCCACAGGCGCCTGCCGGCGTCCACGTGCAACTCGAGCACGCCGGGAGGCGCCGATCGCTGCTCGCTCACCGCCTGTCCCGGCAGCGTGACCACACGGTCACCGGCGGTCACGGCGGCGGCGACGTCGCCCATGGGCCCGGCCAGCCGGTCGTCGCCTCGCCCGACCGAAGTGGACCAGAGCACGCTGCCGCTGAAGCGATCGAAGGAGGTCACCTGCACGCCGTCCGCCACCAGCAGCATGCCGCGGTCGAAGGTGGGAGCCGCGAGCAGTGCCGCACCTTCCGCCATGGCGTTCTGCTGAAGCTGGGCCGCCTGCTGGGGCTCCAGATCACGCACGCGTCGGGTGATCCAGGCCGACGCGAGCGGCTGGGTCCACAGCGGCTGCCAGGTCTGCATGCCGTCCGCAGGGGCGCGGGCCGCGGGCGCCGCCGGCGAGGAAGCACGTCGCGCCTGGATCACCCGGCGTGCGGCGTCCACACGCCCACGATCCTCCGCACGGAGATCCGGATGCCGCATCGCTCGATCGAGCCAGGTCCACGCCTCGGAGGTCCGACCCGCGTCGAGCGCGGCCTGGGCCAGCGCGAGCGTGGCAGGCAGTGCTGCGGGCGCCAGCGGACGCAGCAGGGCCACGCCGGTCCGTTGGCCCTCCTCCAGCTGTCGCTGCGCAACCGGACCCTCGGTGGCGAGCCACCGCGCCAGGACCTCCGGATGCGCCCGAAGGAACTCCGGCACCGCGACCTCGACGGGGCGGAAGCGGTCCGGCTCCGGCGGCCACGGCACCAGCTTGCCCGCGAAGCGATCGACCGCTTCCTGCGCCAGTCGCGATGCCTCGGCCGGACCCGTGACCGCAGCCGCCTCCGCCTGCTGGAGCAGCTGGGCCGCCGATGGACTGGCGTCCACCGTGACCGGCGCGGATTCCTGGGCCCTCGCCGCGGGGCTCGAGGCCAGAACGGCAAGAAGGATGACCGCGATGCGATGCTTCAACCCCGGGAACGCTACATTCTCCGCGTGCATCCGAGGAACCCCCTCTTCGCCTGCGGCGTGGCGCTGGCCCTGGCCGCCTGCAGCACCCCACCGGGCATCCGCGTGACTGGCGTGGATGTGGTGGAGCGGAGCGAGCAGACCTCCGAGGTGGCGGTGCGGCTGGAGATCCAGAATCCCACGGGGGTGCCCATCCGCCTGGACACCTGGGACTACAGCCTTCAGGTCCGCGGGCGGACCGTGTACTCCGGGGTCTGGGTGGCGGCCATCACGGTGCCTCCCGAGAGCCGCATCCTGACCGCCATCCCCGCGGTGATTCCCAACAGCGACACGCCCGGCGCCGACGCCGCGTGGAGCGTGAACGGATGGATCCGCTACCTGGAGCCCACGCGTTTCAGTCAGATGCTCTACGACCTGGGACTGAACCGCCCTTCCACGCTCTTCGACGGCCGCGGCCAGGGCATGGGCCAGGGCGGCAGCGTGCCCAGCGCGGGTTGAGCCGAACTCTCAGGAAGCGCGACCGTCGCGCACACCGGAAGCCTGCCGCTCCAGGGCGAGTCGGATGAGCCGCTGGTGCAGGCCCAGCGCCCGCGGATCCGCCGGATCCAGGTCGCGCCACGGCACCTTCGCGTAGCTCCCGTCCGGATGCATCTGCCACGCCTGGCGTCGGTCCTCCAGGCAGGCCTGCAGCACCTCCCACAGCCGCGCGCGGTGCGCCGGCTGCGTGACCGGCGTGGCCGCCTCCACCCGGGTCTGCAGGTTGCGGTACATCCAGTCGGCGCTGCCGATGAAGAACTCGCCGTCGAGCGG
>CAIOTP010000350.1 GCA_903861235.1 uncultured bacterium
AGCAGCTCGTCGCGCACGCATCCGCCGGCGAAATAGGCGGTGTGTCCCGCGGCTTCGAGCCTCGCGGCGATGGCGGCGGCTGCCTCGCGTGCGGGCATGGATTCAGCCATGGCGCCTCCGAAGGCCGGACTGCAGCTCGATCACGGCGCGCCGCAGCCGCTCCACGCCTCCGTCGTCGTCGGCGTGGAGCACCTCGCCTGGAATGGGATCCCCCACCGCCACCTGGATGCGCCGGAAGACGCTCGGCAGGCGCTGGCCCGGAGGCCACGCGCGGTTCGGTCCGTTCACGGCCATGGGCACCACCGGGACGCCCGCCCGGCGGATCAGCAGCGCCACGCCCCTGAGGAAGGGCCGGACCTCGCCATCGTCGCTGCGGCCGCCCTCCGGATAGATGATCACGCAGCGGCCCTTCTGCAGTTCACCCAGCGCCGCGCGGATGGCCGCCAGGTCCGACCGCTCCTTGAGCGGGATGGCGCCGAGCGAGCGGATCAAGCCCCCGAAGGCACCGAAGAAGAGTTCCTGCTTGGCCAGGAAGCCCATCTGCCGGTCCTTGCCGGCGATCGCGTTCACCACGGGATCCAGATAGCTCTCGTGATTGCTGACGAAGAGCACGGGGCCGGATCGCGGCACGCGGGCCGCGCCCTCCACCCGGAAGAGGTACAGGCTGCGGACCACCAGTTCCGCGGCCAGGCAGACCACGTCCCACCAGAGGGCCTGCAGGCGCGTCTTGCCGGGCGCGCGCCGAGCGGTGTCCACGCCGATCACGGCCGCGACGCGGCCTCGGTCCGGGGCAGGCGGTCGCCCAGACGGGCCCGCGCCAGCCGCTCCAGACGCTCCACCACGCCCTCCAGATCCAGTTCGCTCGTGTCCACGCGTTCCGCGCCGTCGGGGATCCGGAGCGGGCCCTCGCTGCGGTGCGAATCGATGCGGTCTCGCTCCAGGATGCCACGAAGGATCTCGGCCTCGTCCGCGTGCCGGCCTCCGGCACGCAGCTGCTCCGCGCGCCTTCGCGCGCGCACCTGCGGCGCCGCATCGAGGTAGATGCGCAGCGCCGCGTCCGGGAAGACCACGCTGCCCTGGTCGCGACCTTCGGTGACCAGCCATGGATGGCTGGCCGCGGCCGATCGCTGCCACACCACCATCTGCCGCCGGACCTCGGGGCAGGCGGCCACGCGCGACACGATGGAGGTCACGTCAGCCTCGCGAATGCGCTCGCTCACGTCCCGGCCGTCCATCGTCAGGCGCGGCGGGCTGCAGGTCCAGTCGAACACGGGCGGGTGCCGCTGCACCGCGGCCGCGAGCACGGGACCGCCGTCCGGCGAGAGTTCCGCCTCCAGCGCCAGCAGCGCCGCAGCCCGGTACATGGCGCCCGTGTCGAGGAATTCCATGCCCAGCCGCTGCGCCAGCCGGTGACTCACGGAGCTCTTGCCGGTGCCTGCGGGGCCGTCGATGGTGATGACCAGGCCGGTGGTCATGCCGCCTCCTCCTCCTCGGGCTCCGCCTCCAGGGCCTCGATCGCCTTCAAGGCCTCCTGCAGCGCGTCCCGGGCCTGCTCGAGCGACTTGGTGCCGTCGCCCTTGCCCACGTACTCCAGGCTCAGCATGTTGCCGTACCCCACCGCACGGAGCACCTCGATGCACTGCTCGAGCGACCAGTCCATGTGCTTGCCTGCCGCGGTGAAGCCCTTCACCTGGGCGATCATGGCCTGCGCATAGGGCGCCAGGCGACGGAGCATGTCGCGAAGGTCGCCGCTCTCATGCGCGTGCATGAACGAGGGCAGGGCGCCGATGCGGAAGCCGCCGACCTTCTTGACCAGATCCACCAGTGGCTCGCCCCGCTCGAGCAGTCCACCCGAGGGCTGCAGCAGCAGGTTCACCTCCCAGCGGTCCATCTCGCCCAATGCGGCGCGGATGCCCTTGGCGGCCCGCTCCATGCGCTCCGGGCTGTCCACGCCCAGCAGCCGCACGCCCACGAAGGGCGCACCAAGACGGTTGGCCGCGGTGGCCAGCTTCCGCAGCCGGTCCAAGGCCGCCGTCTGCCGGGCGTCGGCACCCGCCAGGTCCATGCCTTCGGTCTCCACCAGCATGAGCACGGGACACGCCACGCGGTCCGCACGGTCACGCAGTCGGTCCAGATCCGCCAGGGTCCTTCCCGCCAGCATGTCGGTGGGCAGGTTGATGCCCCGGAAGTCCAGCTGCTCACGGGCATGCACAGGCAGGTCCGCCAGCGCCAGAGGCGCCTTGGCCCGGGTGAGCATCCCCTTGAGCGAGCCGGCTGACAGGGCGATCAGCATCTGGGCTTGCATGGGCACGCCGAAGATAGCACGCGCCGGAATCCCCCCTATCATCCCGCCTCCACGGAGGTCCACATGCCAAGTCCCGCCACCTGCCGCTTCTCCGACTCGCACGAATGGTTCCTGCCCCAGGGCCAGGAAGTCACCATGGGCATCACCCAGTTCGCCGCCAACGAGCTCACGGACGTGACCTACGTCCAGATGAAGCCGGTGGGCACCGCGGTCAAGGCGGGCCAGACGGTGGGCGAGGTCGAGAGCGTGAAGACCACCAGCGAGATCTACGCCGCGGTCGACGGCACCATCACCGCCGTGAACGAGGACGCGGTCAAGGATCCTTCGCTGCTCAACAGCGATCCCTTCGGTCGTGGCTGGCTGGTGAAGCTGAAGGTGGCCGACGCTTCGCCGCTGGCGAAGCTCATGGACGCGGCCACCTACGACTCGAAGCATGCCGCCCACTGACGCCACCGCCGCCTGCGGCGTGCGGCTGCGCGGGGTGTGCAAGGCGTACCGACAGGGTGACCGCCGGGTGGAGGCGTTGCGCGGCGTGGACCTGGAGATCCAGGGACCCGGCTTCCACGCCATCATGGGTCCTTCAGGCAGCGGCAAGAGCACGCTTCTGCATCTGCTGGCGGGCCTGGACGCGGCGGACGCCGGAGAGATCGAGGTGGGCGGCGTCTCCCTCGGCGGTCTGGATGACGCGGCGCTCACGCTGCACCGGCGGCGCCGCAGCGGCGTGATCTTCCAGGGATTCAACCTGCTGCCCACGCTGACCGCCCTGGAGAATGTCACGCTGCCCGCCACCCTGGACGGACGCACGCACGCCCAGACGGCGCCCAAGGCCGAAGCCCTGCTCCGCGAGCTGGGACTGGCGGACCGCATGAGCCACCGGCCCGACGCGCTGTCCGGAGGCGAGCAGCAGCGCGTGGCCATCGCCCGGGC
>CAIOTP010000351.1 GCA_903861235.1 uncultured bacterium
GGCCACGCTGGAGATCGGCGGTCCGGATGTGCTTCCCTATCGCGAACTCATGCAGGTCATGGCGCAGGAACTGGGTCTGCGGCCGCGCTGGATCCTGCCGCTGCCGGTGCTCACGCCACGGCTCAGCTCGGGCTGGATCAGCCTGGTCACTCCGGTGTCGTATCGCATTGCGCGGCCGTTGGCGGAAGGGCTCCGCAACCGCGTGGTGGTCACGAACGATCTCACGCAGCGGCTCATGCCGCATGCCGCGATGGGCGTGCGCGACTCCATCCGCCGTGCCCTGCAGCGGGTGCGGAGCAACGAGGTGGACACCCGCTGGTCCGCGGCCGGTGCGGTGCAGGGCGATCCCAAGTGGGCGGGCGGCACCGTGTTCACCGACCGGCGCTCCATCGAGATCCAGGCCTCGGCGGCGGCCGTGTTCCGCGCGGTGTGCCGCATCGGTGGCGGGCACGGCTGGTACGCCGGCGACATCCTCTGGCGCATCCGCGGCTGGATGGACACGCTGGCGGGTGGCCCGGGCCTGCGGCGCGGTCGGCGAGACACGGAGCGTGTGGAGTTCGGCGAGGCGCTCGACTTCTGGCGGGTGATCGGCGTGGAGCACGACCGGTCCTTGGCGTTGCTGGCGGAGATGAAGCTGCCGGGCACCGCCACGCTCAACTTCGACATGGTGCCGGGAACCGCGGGCACCACCCTGACCATGACCGCTCGCTTCAGTCCGCGCGGCCTGCTGGGCATCCTCTACTGGTACGGCGTGCTGCCGCTGCACAACATCGTGTTCGGCGGCATGCTGCGCGGCATCAAGCGGGCGGCGGAATCCGCTCCACGGACCGCTCCTGTGGCGTGAGGGCCTCGGTGGTGCGGGCTCAGGCCTTCTCGATCACCGCCTCCACCTCGATCTCGATCTGCATCCAGGGGCTGGCCTCCGCAGGCAGCACTACCATCGGGCCATGCGAACGCTCGCGGCCGTCGCCCTCGTGGCCCTTCTGCAGGCGTGCGGACCGGCTTCGGGTCCCGCGGGCATGGCGTGGATCCCGGGCGGCGAGTTCACCATGGGCAGCACCGATCCCCTGGCCCGAGCCGACGAGCAGCCTCCGCACCGTGTGCGCGTGGGCGGTTTCTGGATGGACACCACCGAGGTCACCAACGCGCAGTTCGCGGCCTTCGTGAAGGCCACCGGCTACCGCACCGTGGCCGAGCGGCCGATCGACTGGGAGGAACTTCGCAGGCAGCTGCCGCCAGGCACACCCAAGCCACCGGAGAGTCGCCTGCAGCCCGCGGCGTTGGTCTTCACGCCGCCCGAATCGGCGGTGGACCTTGGGCAGCACGAGCGGTGGTGGACCTGGACCACGGGAGCGGACTGGCGGCATCCGCGTGGGCCCGGCAGCTCGATCGAGGGGCATGAGAACGAGCCGGTGGTGCAGGTGTGCTTCGAGGATGCACAGGCCTACGCGGCATGGGCGGGCAAGCGGTTGCCCACCGAGGCGGAGTGGGAGTTCGCCGCGCGCGGGGGCCTGCAGGGCAGGGTGAACGTGTGGGGCGACGCACCCGTGGATGCCACGCGGGCCAACACCTGGCAGGGCCACTTCCCGGATCGCAACACGCGTGAGGATGGCTTCGTGCTTGCCTCGCCCGTGGGCACGTTCCCCGCCAACGGCTACGGGCTGCATGACATGGCGGGCAACGTGTGGGAGTGGTGCACCGACCGCTACCGGCCGAGCGAGTACGCCGAACGCGCGGCCCGAGGCGGCGTGAGCGTGGATCCTCAGGGGCCGGCCGTGGCGGCCGACCCCGCCCATCCGCTGGCCACGGAGGCGCGCGTGGTCCGTGGTGGATCGTTCCTCTGCAACGATGCCTACTGCGCCAGCTACCGGCCCTCGGCCCGCATGAGCGAGACACCCGACACCGCCACGCAGCACATCGGTTTCCGCTGCGTGAAGGATGCAGGCCCAGGGAGCAGGCCATGAACGACCCCGCGCGGCCCATGTCAGGCGGTGGCGAGACGCTGGCCGAGCAGGCTCGCGCCCTGGTGCGCAGCAGCCCGTCCGGGCGCGCCGTGGTGCGCCTGGCTGCCGCCGTGGATGCGGCGCGCACCATCGCTCCCGCGGTGGCGGTCCTCGGCCACCAGGGCACCATCGCCGTGGACACGCCGGCCGCGATCGGTGCCGTTCCGGGTCCGGTGCTGGACCTTCCGCGGCATGTGGCCATGCCGCCGCTGGTGAATGCGCACGCGCATCTGGATCTGACCGGCGTGGGCGAGGTGCCCTTCAACGGCGTCTTCGCCGACTGGGCGGGGCAGGTGCGTTCGCGGCGGGCGCAGACACCCGAGGCCGTGGCTGCGGCGGTGCACGAGGGTGTCCGCCGCTCCGTGGCGGGCGGCACGGGCTTCATCGGCGACATCGCGGGCAACTTCGGACTGGCGGCGCTCGAGTCGCTTCGGTCCTGCGCCGAGCACGAAGGCCTGGCCGGCGTCGGTTTCGTGGAGGTGTTCGGCATCGGCAAGGGCTCGGCACGCGGTGTGGAGTTCCTGAAGGGGCTTCGAGAAAGCGTCGTGGCCGAGCGGGGGGGCATCCGCCTGGGCGTGAGTCCGCATGCGCCGTATTCCTGCGACGACGCGGTCTACGCCGCTGCGGCGGAACTGGGCCTTCCACTGGCCACGCACCTGGCGGAGACGCTGGACGAACTGCAGTTCGTCCGTGACGGCTCGGGGCCGTTCCGCGAGCTGCTCAAGTCCGTGGGTGCCTGGACGCCGGAGCTTGCGGGCTGGGGCCATGGTCCGGTGGAACGACTGCAAGAGGTGCTGCAGGGCACGGGTGCGCTGCTGGTGCACCTGAACTATCTCGATCAGGTGGAGTTCGATCGTCTGGTGCAGCGGGTCACGAAGGGGCGAGGCAGCGTGGCGGTGTACTGCCCTCGCGCCAGCGCCTTCTTCCGGCACCCCGCGAAGGGGCGCCCCGCGCATCGGTATCGCGACATGCTGGCCGCCGGTCTGCCGGTGGCGCTGGGCACCGACAGCGCCATCGTGCTGGGGGATGCCCCGACCATCTCCGTGCTCGACGAGATGCGGCTGCTGCACCGACGGGATGCAACCCCCGCAGCCACGCTCGTGGCCATGGCCACGGTGCACGGGGCTGCCGCACTGGGCGTGGATCCTTCGCTCGTGCAGCTGCCTTCGGGTGCGCGTCGTGGTGCAGCCAGCCTGATCGCCGTGCCGGTTTCCGCCGCCGCGGCAGGACCCGTCACGGGCATGCTCGAGAGCGATCAGCCCTGCGAATGGCTGTGGCGTTAGCCCTTGTGCGTGAGTTCGTCGGAGATCAGTCGAACGCCAGCAGCAGCGAACCGATGTCTCCGGCATCGACGGCGCCGCTGGCATCCAGATCGCCTTCGCAGCCCGGGCTGCCACTGGAGCATGGTCCGAACAGCAGCAGCAGCGAGCCGATGTCTCCGGCGTTCACCAGCCCGTCGCAGTCCAGGTCGGCGGGGTCCGGCTCCGGCGAAGCCAGCGCCGCCCGATAGAACGCCCAGCCTTCCTCGCCCAGACCCTGCAGTGTGAGCGGCGGATCATGGCCCACGCCGGGCACCACCACGAACTGGTGCGGCACGCCCAGCGAGATCAGGTGCTGATGGAAGTCCTGGTTCGGCGTCAGCATGGCGTCCAGCGAGCCCACGCCGATGCGGATCACGCTGCCCAGCCGCACGTGCGCGTCGGCACGCTGCTCGGCCACGGTCCACGGCAGTTCCTGCAGGTAGTACGCCGGATCGCTGCTCCACACCTTCTCGTACAGCTGGGCGCGCGTCTCCTGCGGCACATCCGTGCCTGGCGGGGCCTGCATGAAGTCCAGCTGCATGGGGCCGGCCCCCAGCAGCGACATGCCAGCGAACAGGTCGGTGTGCCGCAGCCCCAGTCGCCCACCTCCGGCGCCGCCCATGCTGAAGCCCTCCACGATGCGTCCGTTCCGCGCGGCGATCGTGCGGAAGGTGGCGTCCACGTGTGGAACGAGGTTCTCCGTGACCACCGTCTCCATGGGGACCGTGCCGTCCTTCGAGTCGCACCACATGCTCGAGCCCATGCCGTTGGGGAAGACCACGATCATGGGCGGGATCTTGCCCTGCGTCATGGCGTTGCCGTACCACGAGCTGAGCCATGCGATGCCCGAGGTCGGACTGCCGCTGCCGTGCAGCCAGTACAGCACGGGGAACCGCACGGTGGTGTCCGTGGCGTACTCGGGTGGCAGATAGACATGGAAGCTCACCGTGGCGTTGGCCGCAGGGCTCCAGAAGGTCCGGTACTGCACGCCGGGTGCGGACACCGGCGGGGTGGTCCACTGGGCAGGGGCCTGCGCGGAAATCGCCATCATGAGCAGGGCGGTGAGCCAGCGGACACGGATGGTGAGTTCTGGGGTCATGGTCGGGCCACTGACGTGAACGCGACAGCGGCAGCGTCAATGCGGGGCAGTGCGAACTTTTCTTCGCTCGCAGGTTGGTTGGTTCGATCCCACACGTTCCTCATTGTGCACGCATGCCAGCGAGGGACAAGTCGCACCCACGGGAAAATGCCGAAATTTGGGCCCAAGGGGAGGATTCCATCGCCCGAGGGGCAATCCGGACCTTTCGATCGCGTTCGCCGGCCATGCTCCTCCGTGCCGTGCTCGGCTGTCTGCTGATCGCTTTCGTGGCGGCATCCTCGGGGCCGGGTGCAATGGACGAGGCCACCACCCTCGCCCTGAAGGTCGGCTCGCAGGACCGCCGCGCGATCGTGGTCAACGCCCCGACCGACGGCACGCGGCGGCCTGCGGTGCTGGTTCTGCACGGCGGCATGGGAAGCGCCGAGCAGATGCGCCGGATATCGGGTTTCGACCGCGTGGCCAAGGCGAACGACTTCGTCGCGGTGTACGCCGAGGGCACCGCCTACAGCGGCGACAGTCACGCCTGGAACACCGGGCACCTGCTTCGGCGCGGCGTGCGCGATGCCGACGACATCGCCTACTTCGACGCGCTCATCGAGGCGATCGTGCGCGATCACGGCGCGGACCCGGCGCGCGTGTTCATGACCGGCGGCTCCAACGGTGGCATGATGAGCTACGTGTACGCCGTGAAGCGCCCGGAGAAGCTCGCGGGCATCGCGCCGGTGGTGGCCAGCATGTTCACCTTCGACACGGTGCCGGCGGCGCCCGTCCCCACGCTCATCATCAACGGCGCGAAGGACGAGGAAGTTCCGCTCGCCGGCGGCATGAGCAGGAACGCGCTGGTCTCGAGGGCGCAGGCGACGCCCTTCAAGCCCGTGCGCGAGGTGGTTGATTTCTGGGTGAAGGCCAACCGATCGAAGTCGCCCGGCACGACCCGCACCGAGGGAACGGTCACCACCACCACCTATGCGGCAGGTGAGGGCGGCGCGGTCACCGAGTTCGTGCTCGACAGCGCAGGCGGGCACGGCTGGCCTGGCGCGCGTGTGCGCCGTCGCGGGAGCGGGCCGATCGAAAGTTTCGACGGTGCCGAGCGGGTGTGGGCGTTCTTCAAGGCGAACGGGCGGAAAACGGGCGGCGGTTGATCACCGCATCGTTGGTGGCGCGGCCCGCCCGCCCGGAGTCATCTGATCGCCCGGCACCAGTGGCGGCAACGCGCACTCGACCACCACCACGCGGCCCTTAGTGCGTTCAATGCGTTCGCAGGCGTTGGCAAGCTCCAGTTCGGCGGCGACCTGCGCGTCGCTGGTCAGGATTTGAACGTACGCGGGCAGGGGGATGGCCTGCTGCCCGTCGGTCGTGTACAGCGCGACGGTCACGCCGACGAGGATCGCGAACATGCCCCCTCCGCGCCAGGCGCGTCGGCGCCGGTTGCGATCGAGGCACGCCCGGTCGAAGGCGGACAATCCGCAGGCGAGCGCCTGCTGCTGGCGTGGCGTGAGCGTGTTCATGGATTCATCCTCCGGGCTTGGGCCCGTTCAGCGGCTCTTCGCAACTTGCTGTCCACGGCGGCGCGGCCGATGCCCAGCCATGCCGCGAGCCGCGCGGTGGTGGCATCGGTGCGCACCTTCAGCTCGAACATCAGGCGCTCATCGGCCGACAGGCCCTGGATGTCGGCGGCTTCGTGCCGGATCTGCTCGAGCAGTTCGTGATCCCGAAGGAAGGCCACCGCCTCGCCGCGGTCGCGGGCCACCGCGGCCTCGCGGCAGCGGCGGGAGAGCTCGCTCCGGAGCAGGTCGATGGCCGCACTGCGCACCACGCGGCGAAGCCACGCATCCAGACCGGCCACACCATTGCAGCGCCGCGGCCGCCGAGCCACCCGGATCCATGCCTCCTGGGCGGCGTCCTC
This sequence comes from uncultured bacterium, assembly GCA_903861235.1. Classification (GTDB taxonomy): domain Bacteria; phylum Planctomycetota; class Phycisphaerae; order Phycisphaerales; family SM1A02; genus SYAC01. The sequence goes on from CAIOTP010000351.1 coordinate 6,310, forward strand.
GGCCAGGTCGCGGCGCGTGCCAAGGCGTCGGGCCGCCTCGGCTTCCACGAATCCGCAGCGAGCCAGGAACAGTTGCTCGAACGCGGACCGGTCGCCCGCCGCCATGGCCGAGGTGCACTGAAGGGCCCATGCATCGTCAACCGGGACGCCGCCCGACATTCCGCCGGCGCGGCCTTCGCGAAGGGGTGGCATGGTGTCGGGCATCACGGTCATGACGCGGTCGGAGCGGGTTCAGGTGCCAGGCGTGGGCCTGGATTCACGCACGCCGCTGGAGGCAGGCAGAGCGCGGACCACGGCACGGACGGCATCCAGATCGTCGGGCGAACCGTGCACGAACAGCATGCCCGTGTCGCGGTGCAGCCGCATCTGGAACTGTTGCGAACGCTCGGTGGAGGCCAGGCCCGTGTCGATGCGCTGGATCAGGGCGTCCTGGGCCGCCTCCACGGAGGTGCGATCGCCGCCGTCCGCTTCAGGGGCGGGCAGGCGGAACATGGCCACGGCCTCGGCCACCTTGATGATCACGGCCACCTTGGGGGCATCGGGTCCATCGGTGGACAGCGTGACGGACGCCGGGCGACCCGCCTTGTTCCATGCTGCGGCGTCGATCTTCAGTTCGTGTGTGGCGGCTGGTTTGTCATGGGCCGGCATGGCCAGAATGCCTGCGGGCGTGGCGCCGGTCACGCGGAAGGGCGAGCCGTCCACGCGGGCGAGGGTGACCGTGGCCATCTTGGCCTGGCCTGTGGTCGACATCTCCACCGCCTCGGGGCTCACCCTCACCACGGTCTTCACGCGGCCCACCACCTGCATGGTCTGTGCTCGGCCATCGGCCAGCACCGCGTGCACCGGCTTCTTCAGTTCCACGCCGGTCTTCATGCCGGGGTCGACGGTCACCTGGACCGTGAAGGAAGCGCCCGGTGCGATCGCCTCAGTGGGCGTGCCGGTGATGGTGGTGCAGCCGCAGCCGCCCTTCAGCGAGGCGATGGTGATGGGTGCGCTGCCGGTGTTCGTGATGGTGAGCGGCGCGCTCTTGGGCGTGCCCGCGATCATCTCGCCCAGGTCAAGCGTGGCGGGGCTGAAGGCGAGCGCCGTGGCCTCGGGGGCGGTGGTCACGGTCGGGGCGGGGGCGGGCTTGTCGTCAACTGCCCACGCGGCGGCCGACAGGCTTGCGAATGCGGCAAGAGCGAGGCACGAGAGGGTTCGGTTGGTGCGCTGCATGGCTGTCTCCGGGTGCGGGTGAGATCGTTCGCAGGGGCGGGGCTCGGCGCACGCCAAGCCTCCCATGGCAAAACGGAGCCGGGCGGGTCGATTCGTCGGGCGATGCGTGATTTTTCGATGCCACCGGCTTCCTGCGCCGCGAGCTGGGCTGAAACCCAGACCGCAGCAGCCCGTGCCGACCCGGTCAGGCCGCCTTCAACGCCCCCGGCTGTCCGTCGATCGGCCCGATCGACACGATCAGCGCCACATTGATCATCTGCCAGATGTCGTCGTTGCCCGGTCGCACCACCAGCACCTGGCGCCTGCTCGGAAACACCAGCGCAAAGTCCGGATGGAGCACGTCCACGGCCCGCTGGTCAGCCAGATGCAGCCGGAAGGGCTGGAACGGCGTCGCGCGAATGAGCTCTCGA
>CAIOTP010000352.1 GCA_903861235.1 uncultured bacterium
CATCGCGAAGCTCGCGGTCACGCCGCCGGTGGTCGGATCGCTCAGCACGCTGATGAACAGGCCGCCCGCCTCGTCGAAGCGCGCGAGCGCGGCGCTCGTCTTGGCCATCTGCATGAGCGAGAAGCCGCTCTCCATCATGCGGGCACCGCCCGAGCAGCTCACGATGATCAGCGGCAGGTCGTGGTCGGTGGCGTGCTCGATCAGGCGGGTGAGCTTCTCCCCGATCACGCTGCCCATGGAGCCCGCCAGGAAGGTGAAGTCCATGCAGCCCAGCGCCACCTTTCGGCCCTTGACGAAGCCGGTGCCGGTCTGCACGCCGTCGTTCTCGCCCGTGGTCCGCTGGGCGTCGGCGATGCGGTCCGCGTAGGCCTTCAGATCGCGGAACTTCAGCGGATCCATGGGAGCCATCCTGGCGTTCATGGGCTCGAAGGAGCCCGGATCGACCAGCTGCTCCACACGCACCCGGGCCGCGATCCGATGGTGGTGGTCACATCGCGGGCACACCCAGAGGTTGGTCTCCAGGGCCTTGCGGAAGAGCGTCTCGGAGCAGCCCTCGCAGGGCATCCAGAGTCCGTCGGGCACGGACTTCTTCTCGACCGCCAGCCCGGCGGTCTCCCAGGTGGGTTCAGCCATGACGCGATCCTATCCGCGTGTCCGCCGCCGCATGCATGGCGGCCGCTGCCTGACGCAGGTCCGGAGCCCCGAAGAGCGCCGAGGCGCTCACCAGCACGTCGCAGCCCGCCTCGGCGCACGCGCCCGCCGTGCCGGGACCGATGCCGCCGTCCATCTCCACGCGGGCCTCGTGGCCCAGCCGCTCCCTCAGCCACCGCGTCTTGGCCAGGACCGCGGGCAGGAAGGCCTGTCCGGAAAATCCGGGATGCACGCTCATGACCAGGTGCAGGTCGAAGGCGCGAAGGAACGGTTCGTGACGCTGCACCGGCGTCTCCGGGTTGCTGGCCAGCCCCACGCCCATGCCCAGTTCACGGGCCCGCGCCGCCAGCCGCAGCGGATCCCCGGCCACTTCCACGTGGAAGGTCACCGAGTCCGCCCCGGCCTTGGCGAAGGGCTCCAGGAATCGGCCCGGGTCCGTGACCATCAGGTGCACATCGAGGAACGCGTCGGGGCACGCCCGACGGACCGCCGCACAGACCGCGGGCCCCATGGAGAGGTTGGGCACGAAGTGACCGTCCATCACGTCCACATGAAGCAGGTCCGCGCCGGAGCGAAGGCTCTCCGCCGAGTGCTCGCCCAGACGCGCGAAGTCGGCCGACAGGATGCTCGCGGCCAGCAGCGGACGGACCGGCGCCCGCCGGAACAGCCCGCGGTCAGGTGCCACCGGCGGCGCCCTTGGTCTGGCTCCGCTTGGCGGCGGCCCGGTACTCGTCCAGGGTCCGCTTGGCGGTGGCCTTGTCCACCGGCTCGGCGCTCATCCAGGCGTCGGTCTGCAGGTCGACGGCGGTGGTCAGGTCACCCTTGGCGTAGGCCACCAGAGCCTTCACTTCCAGCGAGCGGTGTCCGCCCTTGGAACCCATGTCCTCGGCCATGGAGGCCGCGGCGTCCAGGTCACGCGGCTGCACCTCCGGATCCTTGACGACCATGGAGACCAGCTCCGCCACGGCCTCCGGATCGCCGCCGTACTTCTTGCGGGCCGTCTCCACCAGCCACGCGTAGGCGGCCTTCGGATCCTTCTGCTTGAGCAGCGTGGCCTTGAACCGCTCCTGGGTCACATCCAGCGCAATGCCCGGGTCCATCTCGATGGCGTCCCCGTAGTGCTTGTAGGCCTCCGTCCAGTTGCGGACATCCGCGCACTTGCGGGCGGCCTTGATCGCCGGCTCCATGGCGTCGCGACCCTCGGGGTCGTAGCGGCCGGTCAGGGCCTTGCGCACGGTGGGTTCGAACTGCTCGCTGAGCGGGTTGCCGATCCAGAGGATCTTGCCGCCACGGCCCACGATGAACGCGCAGGGAATCCCGCCCTGCCCCGCAGGCCTCAGCCACTTCTCGTCCGTCTCGCCGTCCTCGTCCGAGGCGACCGGATAGGTCATGCCCTGGTCCTTCTTCTTCAGGAAGTCGGTGACGGTCTTCTCCTTCTCGTCGCTGACCGCGATGATCTGCAGCCCGCGGTCCTTGAGCTCCTTGTAGAGCCGGTTCATGTGCGGGATGGCGCGGTTGCAGGGACCGCACCAGGTCGCCCAGAACTCCACCACCACGCAGCCCTTCTCGGTGTTCAGGTCGGGCAGTTCGCCCTGCACGACCTTCTTGGGAGCGAGCGCGGGGACCTTGGAGCCCACCTCGATCTTCTCGTCCTCGGCCAGGGCGACGACGGAGGCGGACAGGGCCAGGCACGCGGCGGCGACAAGGTGGTTGAATCGCATGGCGACATGATACGGCTTCAGGCTGCCGATTCCTCCAGGGGCCCGAGCGAGTCGAACACCTTGCCTTCGAGCATCTCCAGGCTCGCACCTCCCCCGGTGCTGATGTGGCTCAGGGCCTCGGCCAGGCCCGCGGCCTCCACTGCGGCGGCGGTGTCACCCCCGCCGGCGATGGAGATGCAGCCGGCCTGGGTGGCCGCCGCCACCGCCCGGCCCACGGCCCGGGTGCCATGGTCGAAGGGCGTGATCTCGAACGCACCCATGGGGCCGTTCCAGACCACCAGCCTGGCCTTGGCGATCTCGGCGGCGAACGCGGCCTCGGAGGCGGGGCCGATGTCCAATCCCATCCAGTCCTCGGGAATGCTCGCATGCACCTGAGTCGGCGTGCCCTCCTCCAGGGATGCTCCGCAGACGTGGTCCACCGGAAGCACGATCCGCGTGCCTTGGGCCGGCGCCTCGTCCAGCACCGCCTTCGCCTCCGGCACCAGATCGCGCTGCACCAGGCTGCGGCCCACCGCCTGTCCCTGGGCCAGCAGGAAGGTGTAGGCCATCGCGCCGCCCACCACGATGGCGTCCACGCGCCCGATCAGATGGCGGAGCGCGGGCAACTTGTCGCTGACCTTCGCGCCGCCCAGGATCGCCACGAACGGCTTGGGCGGACGGGCGATGGTGTCGCCCAGGAACTTGAGTTCACGAGCCAGAAGCAGTCCCGCCACGCACGGCTTGGGCTTCATCGCCTGCGGCAGCGCGAGCATGCTCGCGTCGTTGCGGTGGCTCGCGCCGAAGGCGTCGTTGCAGTAGGCGTCGGCGTAGGCGGCCAGCTTGCCGGCGAAGGCCGCGTCGCCCTTCTTCTC
>CAIOTP010000353.1 GCA_903861235.1 uncultured bacterium
CCCCAGGAAGCCGCGCATGGATCGCTGCATGCAGAGGATGGCGAATTCCGTGCTGATGGCGGCGCTGGCGCCCTTGCTGTCGCTGAGCTGCTTGCCGGCGCGGATGGCCCGCCAGGGAATGGCGTGCGCCACGAACATGCCGATGGCGCTCTCGATCTCGTCGGCACTGGCTCCCAGCATGGCTCCGTAGACCGCCGCGCTGGCGACGGCGCCGTGCACCACATGGTCGATCTTGTAGGTCTTGAGCGAGAAGACCTCGGCCAGACGTCCACGGATCTCGTCCAGGCACACCATGCCACGCAGGGCGTAGGCGCCGTCCTCGCCGGCCAGCTGGGCGGCGGCCACGGGCACCGCGTAGAAGTCGTTGTGACCGAACTCGCCCGCGGTGTGACCCAGCTCGGGGCGGTAGCCGAAGTTGGTTCCGTTGCTGTCCCATTCGCGCACCGCGGCGCAGTTGGCCACCACGGCCTTCTCGGGGGCCACGGTCTTGCGGCTTCCGAACACGGTCACGCCCTTGCGGGCGGGGTAGCGCAGCGCCTCGTTCCTGAGAAGGGTGGGGGCGTTGGTCCGCAGGGCCAGCGCGCTGGCGCCGCAAAGCACCGCGTCGGTGAAGAACAGGCTGGTGCGCTCCAGCACGGACGGGTCCGGAGCGCCGTCGCGCATGAAGTCGATGGCGTACTGGCCGATGCCGAGGGCCTGGTTGGTGTCGCGGGCAAGATGGCGGACGTGGGTGGGCTGGCTCATGGATGCCTCCGGGGAAAGGGCACCCAATCTAGCACCCCGCATGGAGGTCAGTCCGGCAGCAGCTGCTGCAGCAACTCGACCACGCCCTTGCCCTGCGTGGCGATGGTCTCCAGGATGGGCCGGCCACCGGCGATGTCCAGCAGTTCGCGGACCAGCTTGGCTTCGCCTGCATGGTCCGCCTTGTTGGCCACGAAAACGTCCGCGATCTCCAGGATGCCGGCCTTGTCCATCTGCACGCTGTCGCCCATGCCCGGCACCACCACCACCGCGGTGCGGTCCACATGGTTGCGGATGGCCACGTCGTTCTGGCCCGCGCCCACCGTCTCCACGATCACGTCGTCGAAGCCGGCATCGCCCAGAAGGCCCAGGATGTCGGGAAGGCTGGCGTAGTCCTCGCCCACGATCGCCAGGGAGCGGTAGAAGACGCCCTCGTCGACCGCGTTGAAGTCCACGCGAAGCCGGTCGCCCAGCAGCGCCCCTCCCGTGATGGGGCTCATGGGATCGAAGGCGATCACGGCCAGCTTGCGCCCGCGACGGACCGCCTCGCCGGCCATGCTGGCCACCAGGGTGCTCTTGCCGGCGCCCGGGGCTCCGGTGATCCCGACCACACGCTTGGGGCGGCGGCCCTGCACCTTGCCGGTGGGCTTGGCGTGCGCCATGGAGATGCGGCGAGCCAGAGTGGCCGGCGCGGAGGCACCCGCGAGCGCCGCATAGGGCCTCACGACCTCGCGCACGCTGTCCACGATCGTGTCCAGTCCGGCACCGGTGTGGTAGACGCGCCGCACGCCGGCATCCAGCAAGGGCTGCACATCCTCCTGGGGGATGATGCCGCCCACGTTCACCACCATGTCCGGGCGGCCCACCTTGCGGCATTCCTCGAGGAGCCGCGGCACCAGCACCAGATGGCTGTTGCTCATCATGCTGCAGGCGATGCAGTCGGCGTCCTCGTCGCGGGCGCCGATGGCCAGGCTGCGCGGCGTCTGCCAGAGCCCGCTGTAGATCACGTGCACGCCGCTGTCGCGGAGCAGGCGGGCGATCAGCTTCACGCCTCGGTCGTGGCCATCCAGGCCCATCTTGCCCAGCAGCACGCGAGGCCGATGCGGCAGCTCGGCGCAGCGGTCGCGCTTCTCGATGGGGGTCGTCGGCTCGGTGGTGCCCTGCATGGGCTGAGGCTCAGGCCTTGGCGGACCCCGCCGCCTCCGGCACCGAAGCCTCGCCCACGCGCTTGGCCTCCGGCGTCCACTGGTCGGGGTGAAGGCGATGGGCGTAGGCGCCGATGATCAGATGCATGCCGCGGTGATCGTGATCGTCCAGCAGCACCTTGCGGCCGTCCTTCAGGAGCAGCTTGGCGGTCCAGGTGCTCCGGCGATCGCCGGTCGGACTGCACCAGCGGCTCATGTCGATGTCCTCCACTTCGTCCGGGCGGACGACGCCCTTGGGGGTGTGCAGCGTGCCGTCGTCGTCCAGTCGGTAGGGGTTGCGGCGGGTCCGCACGATCGGCCAGACGAACATGGGCACGCCCAGCACGCCGCAGCCCACGATGTAGAGCCAGAGCTGGACCGGCCGGTCGTACGCCTGGGGCTTGCTGGGGACCGCGCTGCCGTAGCGGGCCTTGATGTCGTCCAGCACCTTGCGGGCCGTGTCGAGCTGCTGGAGCTGCTCGGGCTTCAGCTCCGCGGTCTCCGCCGCCTTCTCCAGGTTCGACCGGATGTCCTTGGCTTCCGTGTAGGCGGCCGAGTCCCTCTCGAGCCGGGGAATCTTGACGTCGTAGTCGTACCAGCCCCAGATCGCGAAGATCAGGCAGAGCGCGGCGAAGCCCGTGTTCCGCCAGAGCGTGAAGGGCTGGATGGAGGTCACGATGGCCATGTCGACCCAGTGTATCGGCATGCGCCTCACGGAAAGCGAACGGCCCCGATTCGCATCGGGGCCGTTCGTCGCCAGAGCCGGAGTTCCGGCGTGAATCGCGATGGGGGCAGGCCCGAAGGGGGGCCACCTCGACTGGTCCGGCTTCCGTTCCGGACCATGCGGCCGCCGGTGTTGGCCGCGGTCGAAGGGTCGGGACAAGCGGTCTCCGTGCTCGTCCGACCAGTGCAAGGAGGGTCCATCCACTCGCCGACCTTGGTCCCTC
>CAIOTP010000354.1 GCA_903861235.1 uncultured bacterium
ACGCATGAAGAACTCCAGTCTGAGGAAGGGAAGGGAAGAAAAGGGGAGGGGCGGAACTTCAGGCCCGTGATGCAGACTTCCCACTATGAACCAAATTCCGGGAAAGTCGCTTCAGGTCTGGTAAGGGTTGCGTGAATGATCGGAGCATGAGTCACTCCGCCACGGCCGGCCCCAAGGGGTCCCAGGTCAGGCCGTCCTTGTTGAACTCCCCCTTCTTGGAGGGGCCGTTCGCGCCCACGGGGGTGCACACATAACTGTTGCTCATCCACTCCACATGGCCGTCGGCCATGAGCATGTGGCCGCCGCCGCGATGACGGCCCGAGAATCGCTGCCAGTCGCTGCGGTGGCGGTTCAGGTCCTCGGCACGGAACGGATGTGGATTGGCCTCGTTGTAACCCTCCACATCCAGTTCGCGCCGCACCGAACGCATCTCCAGCAGGATCGGCGTCTGGGCGGCCTTGGGGATCATGCTCAGTCGCATGCAGCGGGCGTCGATCCATTCCGGGTTGACCGGAATGTTGGTGGAGGTGTTCCTGCCCTTGTTCGAGTTGTGACGTGGATCCTGGGTGTCGTTGCCCAGTCGTGTGTCCAGTTGCGACTCGAGCGTGTTGTTCAGCTGGGCGTTGGGCACGTAACTGAAGAAGAACCGCTGTCGCTGGGCGCCACCGATGGCCCAGCCCACGAACTTGCCTTCGGCGTACTTCTCGTCGATGCCCGGCGCTTCGGCCGACGGATCCACGAAGATGTTCCGGCCGTCGGGTGGGCAGGGCACCTCGCCGTTCGGGGCCGCCAAGTCGGTGTACGGATCCTGGTCCAGGAGCGGCGGGATCACGTTGGCCCAGTAGCGGTTGCGGTCCCGCAGGTTGATCTGCATCTGGGCGGCAGTCTTCTCGCCCTCCCAGGCGATCAGGCCCTTGCGGTTGGCGGCGTAGTTCACGTAGCCGGTGCCCCACTGCCGCAGGTTGTTCTGCGACACGCTGGCGCGGGCCCGGGCTCTGGCCGAGCCCACCGCCGGCACCAGCAGGCCTGCGAGCAATGCGATGACGGCGATGACCACCAGCAACTCAACCACGGTGAAGCCGGGACGGTCGTGAGAGGCCTTGTTCATGGGTCCTTTCAGGGGCAGTCGCCGAACAGGATGAGCATGGAGCCGATGTCGCCCGCGTCGATGGATCCGCTCTGGTCCAGGTCGCCGGCGGGATCGGATTCCCCGAAGAGGATGAGCAGGGAGCCGATGTCTCCGGCATCCACCGTGCCACTTCCGTCCAGATCGCCGGGGCAGGTCGGCACGCCCGAGCAGGCGCCCAGGCCGGCGAGATCCTGCGTGAACACCGTGCCGTCGTCCGGGCACTCCGCCCAGGCGTTGGCCTCGCCGAAGTTGCTGAAGCGGCCGGTGTCGTCGTAGTCGTCGGCCATGGTCACCACGCTGCCGGGGCTCGCCCGCAGGTGGCACACATCCGTGGCCGACACGCCGCCGCGCCAGTACTGCTCCGCACCCTCGCCGAAGGGGCCGGCCACCACGGTGCCGGAGGCGTCGCGCACCTCCAGCTGCCATTCGTCGTTGCTGGTGGTGATGCTTCCGAAGGTGGTGTCAGGCTTGGTGCTGGTCCAGCCGGACACCACGGAGGTGTCGCGGGTGTAGATGTTCATCCAACGGTCACCCGCACCAGGATTCACGGTCAGGTCCGTGTTGCGGCCGCCGTTCAGGGCGTTCCGCTCGATGAAGGTGACGATGGTCCCGGCCGGGATGGACGCAAGACCCGCGTTCTGGGAGAGCGTGATCGTTCCACTGAAGCCACCGGTCTTCACCTCGGACCAGGCGAAGGTCCAGCCGCGAAGATCAAGCCCATCCACACCCACGACCATCTCGAACCAGTTGCCGCCGTTGCCCAGCACGCGTCCGAAGAACGGATCCGCGGCCGTGCCGCCGTTGGAATCCAGCGTGGCGGTGCCGCCACGCAGGTACTGGTCCGCGGCGACCGCGTTGTACTCGTTCAGGAAGATCGGGGTGCAGGCGGCGCACTCGGCGAGCACGGGAGCCCGAAGCCCCGAGAGATCCTGGACATTGCGGCACTCGATGAAGATCAGGTCGCCCCAGGAATTCGGCGTGCCGAAGTTCCCGATGTCGCTGTCGTCCCATTCCAGGTTCTCGGCGGCGTCACTGACCGGCCCCTTGAGCTTGCCCACTTCCTGGCTGTTCACGCCGCTTCCGCCCCAGCCCGGCGCTCCCTCGCCACGCTGACCCATGCGGAGATTGTTCTGCGCGTCGCGGATCTCCATGAGCCAGCTGTTGTTGCCGGTGCTGAAGTTGCCGGGCCCGTCGCCCACCTTGTTGGTGACCGTGGTGAACAGCGAGGGGTTCCCGAAGGTGACCGCGTTGATCCACCAGTCGCCCTTGCACGGATCGAAGGTGAAGTCGATGTCCTTGCCGTTGGAGCCGACAGGTCCCGAGGCGCCGTATTCGCAGATGGTGAGCACGGTGCCCGCACGAAGGTCGCTCCAGGCCGGATCGTTGGAGAAGGTGACGATGCCCTGCTCGATGCCACCGTTGCCGTACCAGAGGTCCGTGCCGTTGGTGAGCAGATTGCCGGTCTCCGCCCAGCGAAGCTGCCAGCCACGCACATCGAGGTGGTCCTGGGTGACCACCAGCTCGACCCAGTTGCCGCCGTTGCCCTGAACGACGCCGAACCAGGTGTCGTAGCCCTCGTCCGCGCCGGGCGTACTCACCTGGAGAAACTTGGTGCTGCCCACGGCGTTGTACTCCGTCAGGACCAGGCCCTGACCGGAGGCGACTGCGGGAAGGGCGACAGCGAGAGCCATGGCGGACAGATGGCGGAAGAGCATGAGCGTTTCTCCGGTTGCAAGGCGATTGCAGGCGACGCGTCCGCAGTGTGCCCCGGGTCCGGCCCACGACCATGAAGGACGCGCAAAGAGCGTGTGCATTCCTCGTGATGCCGCGGAAGATCGCGGCCAGAGCCCCGGCTCTGAACCGAATCTTCATACATTGCCGCCATGTGGACGATCGGACTGATCCTTCTCGCCGTGCTCGCCAGCACCCCTCCAGATGCGGGTCATGCGCAGGGGCATGCGCCCGCCGAAGCCGCCGCTCCCGTCGCCGCGCTCGAACCCCTTCGGGATGCCGGCGTGCCGACCACCGACCGGCTCAAGGCGCTGACGCGCCCCGGGACCTCGGTGGGGGCGGCCACCTGGCAGGCCATCGAGGCGTGCGACCGTTGCGGCGCCGCCAACGATCTGGCCGCCATCCTGGGTTCCAGGCCGGCTGCCGAGATCGAACCGCTGGTGCCAGCACTGCTCGCCGCCCTGAAGGACGAGAGCCGTGCCGTGATCCGCGCCGCCGCCGCACGCGCCCTGGTTGCGCTGCCCACGGATCGCCGGCCCGCGGAGGTCAAGGACCTTCGCGAGACCGCGCTCACGCTCCAATGCCTTCGCGGCCGCATGGCATGGGAACCCAAGGAGCTGCAGGTGCTGCCCGGCACGCTGGTGCGCCTGCGCATGGAGAACGGCGACTCCATGGTGCACAACCTGCTGCTCACCGCGCCGGGTTCGTTGAGCGAGATCGGCGTGGCCGCGGACAAGCTGGGCGAGGGCCTTGAGGGCAAGCGGCGGCAGTACGTGCCCGACTCGACCAAGGTGATGGCGGTCATGGGACTGGTGGATCCGGGCAGGGTGGGCGAGCTGTGGTTCTTCACGCCCAGCAAGCCGGGCACCTACGTCCTGGTCTGCACGTATCCAGGCCACTGGCGCATGATGAACGCCAAGCTGAAGGTCAAGTGAACGCGCCCGCACGCGTGGGGCGTGTTCCCACTACCCTCGCACGATGAAGGATTCGTTCGAAGACCTGGGTCTGGCGTCGGAGCTGCTGGCGGAACTGGCCACCCTGGGATACGAGGAACCCACGCCCATCCAGAAGGCGGCCATCCCGCCGCTGGCGGAGGGTCGCGACCTTCTGGGGCAGGCCGCCACAGGCACGGGCAAGACCGCGGCATTCGCGCTGCCGCTGCTGCAGCGGCTGGGTCGCGAGACGGCGCCGCCCATGAAGCCGCTGGCGCTGGTGCTGGTGCCCACGCGCGAACTGGCCATGCAGGTGTCCGAGGCGTTCCACAGTTACGGCAAGGGCCTTCGCACCTCCACGGTGCCGGTGTTCGGAGGCGCGGACTTCCGCAAGCAGGCCATGGCGCTGCGCCGAGGTGCGCAGATCGTGGTGGCCACGCCGGGTCGCGCGCTGGACCACATGCGCCGCGGCTCGCTCGACCTGTCCGGCGTGCGGTCCGTGGTGCTGGACGAGGCGGACGAGATGCTGGACATGGGCTTCGCGGAGGATCTGGAAGCCATCCTGCAGGCCGCGCCGCAGGAGCGCCAGACCGCCCTCTTCTCGGCCACCATGGCGCCCCGGATCGCGAAGATCGCCGAGCGGCATCTGCGCGAGCCGGTCCGCATCCAGATCGCCCGCGAGAAGGGGACCAAGGGCACCATGCCCAAGGTGCGGCAGGTGGCCTACGTGGTGCCGCGCGCGTTCAAGATCACCGCGCTGGTGCGGGCCCTGGACGTGGAGGCGCCGGCGCTGGCGCTGGTCTTCTGCCGCACGCGCGTGGAGGTGGACGAACTGGCGGACGCCCTGACCGGTCGCGGACATCGCGTGGAGGCGCTGCATGGCGGCATGGCGCAGATGGACCGCGATCGAGTGATGCGCAAGGCCCGCAACCAGGCCGTGGACGTGGTGGTGGCCACCGACGTGGCGGCGCGCGGCATCGACATCGATCACCTGAGCCATGTGGTGAACTTCGACGTGCCCTCCGCCCCCGAGGCGTACGTGCACCGGATCGGTCGCACCGGGCGAGCGGGTCGCGAAGGCACCGCCCTCACCATCGCCACGCCGCGTGAGGCGAGGCTCATGCGGCAGATCGAATCCCTGACCAAGCAGCGGTTCGAGATGGCGGACGTGCCCTCGGCGGAGCAGGTGCGCGAGCGACGGCTGGAGCGGCTGCGGGAGGAGTTGGCCGCCAAGGTGAACGCCGGCGGTCTGGAACCCTTCCTTTCCATGGTGCGAGGCATGGGCCTGGACGCGGCCGAAGTGGCCGCCGCCGCCATGAAGTGGATCCAGGAGGCGCGCCGCGGCGACGCTCCCGACGACGACGTGAAGGTGCCGAAGTTCGAGGACCGATCCGCCGCTCCCCGCGACCGTGGCGGGCCGCCGACCGCCGACGTCGGAGACGGAGCCCGTGCGCCGCGCGGCCCGGGTTGGAAGAAGAAGGTGCCGGAGCGGGCCGGCTGGACGCAGCGCGTGGAGCAGGCGGCAGGGAACCGATCCGACTGCAAGCCTCGGCGCGACCGCAGCGGCGAACGCGGCGATCGCCGTGCACCCGACTTCGTGCGGCTCTTCGTGGGCGGTGGCAAGCGCATGGGCATGCGGCCGGCGGATCTGGTGGGGGCCATCGCCAACGAGGCCGAGGTGAACCCCAAGTCGCTCGGCGGCATCGAGATC
>CAIOTP010000355.1 GCA_903861235.1 uncultured bacterium
AGCGTGACGATGTGCGCCTTCTTGCGCTCGTTCACGTACTGCAGCATGGCCGCGATCGTGGTGCTCTTGCCGCTGCCCGTGACGCCGGCCAGCAGGATCAGGCCCTGGGCCGCCATGGAGACGTCGCCCAGGATCGAGGGCAGGTAGAGCTCCTCGAAGCGTCGGATCGTGCTGCTGATCAGGCGGGCCGCCAGGCTCGGCTTGCCCCGCGCCATGAAGATGTTCACGCGGAAGCGGTTCTTGCCGTCCAGGTCGTAGGCAAAGTCGAACTGGCCGCGGCGCTTGAAGATCCGCTGCTGGTTCTCGTCCAGCACGTCCATGCACATCTGGTACATGTCGCCGGGGGTGGCGGGCGGGCACTTCAGGGGCACCAGGGCGCCCTTGTGCCGGATGCGGGGCGGCACGCCGCTCTTCACGATCAGGTCGCTGCCCTTCACGGCCACGATGGCCTTGAGCCAGCTCTCCCAGACCTCCTTGCCCTTGCCGGGCTGGGTGCCCACGTAGTGGCTGATGCAGTCCTGGGTGGGTTCGACGGGTGGTCCGGAGCCTGCCATGGGGGGTCCTGAAGGAAGGGGGAAGGGTAACGGCGAACGGGATCGCCTGCGAGGGTGCCGGGGGGTGTGTGCCGGAATTCCGGCCCCGCGGGGGTCATTGACATTCGGACCCCGGGCGGGCATTGTTCCGCGATGGAAGACCGCATTGCCCTCGATGGCGTGACCTTCGACGACGTGCTGTTGCTGCCCCGGTGGAGCGAGGTCACGCCCGACCTGGCCGACGTCTCCACGCAACTGACCGCGGGCATCCGCCTTCGCATTCCGCTGCTCTCGGCGCCCATGGACACCGTGACCGAGGCCACGCTGGCCATTGCGCTGGCGCAGGAGGGCGGCCTGGGCGTCGTCCACAAGAACATGCCGGCCGACGTGCAGGCCCGCGAGGTGGCCAAGGTGAAGCGGAGCGAGAATGGCGTGGTGGCCGATCCGGTGGTGCTCTCGCCCGAGGATTCCATCGCCCGCGCCGTGCAGCTCATGGGCGAGCAGGGCGTGAGCGGGTTCCCGGTCACCGAGCGGGGGGAGCGACGGGGCAAGGTGGTGGGCATTCTCACGCGGCGCGACATGAAGTTCCTGAACAAGCCTGATGGCCGGACGGTGGGCCAGGTGATGACCCGCTCCGGGCTGGTGACCGCGCCCGCGAGCGCGGACTCCGCCACCGCCGAGCGACTCATGCTGGAGCACCGCGTGGAGAAGCTGCTTCTGGTCGATGGCGAAGGCCGCCTGGCCGGCCTCATCACCATGCGCGACCTGGAGAACGTGGCCAAGCATCCGGCCGCCAGTCGCGATGCCCGCGGTCGACTCCGCGTCGGCGCCGCCATCGGCGTGCGGCAGCTTGAGCGGGCCGAGCGGCTGCTCGCCGAGGATGTGGACCTTCTGGTGGTGGACACCGCGCATGGGCACAGTCGCAACGTGGTGGAGACGGTCCAGGAGGTGAAGAAGCGGTTCAAGGTGGAGGTGATCGCGGGCAACGTGGGCACCCGGGACGGCGCCAAGGCGCTGGTGGACGCAGGTGCCGACGCGGTGAAGGTGGGCATCGGCCCGGGCTCCATCTGCACCACCCGGGTGGTCACCGGCGTCGGGGTTCCCCAGGTCACCGCCGTCATGGAGGCGGTGAAGGGGGCGGGCAAGGTGCCGGTCATCGCCGACGGCGGCATCCGTCAGTCGGGCGACATCGCCAAGGCCATCGCGGCGGGAGCCTGTGCGGTCATGTTGGGCGGACTCTTCGCGGGCCTGGACGAGAGTCCAGGGGAACTGGTCCTGCATCGTGGCCGCCGTTTCAAGACCTACCGTGGCATGGGCAGCGAGGGTGCCATGGTGCTGGGCAGCGCCGATCGATACGGTCAGGCGAGCATCAAGGAGACCCGCAAGTTCGTCCCCGAGGGGGTGGAAGGCCGCGTGCCGTACCGCGGCGCGCTTGCCGACTTCACTTATCAGATGGTGGGCGGGCTCAGGGGGGCCATGGGCTACTGCGGCTGCCGCACCCTGGAGGAGTTCCGTCGGGAGGCCCGCTTCGTGCGGATCAGCTCCGCCAGCCTGCTGGAGAGCCATCCGCACTCGATCCAGATCACCAAGGAAAGTCCCAACTACACCACAGGCGCGCCCGGCGGCCTGGAGTGATCCTGGCGGCACCCCTTGCCCCCGGCGGGCGAGCCTGCCAGACTTGAGGGCTCACACCAGCCGGTGTGGCGGAACTGGCAGACGCGGCGGATTCAAAATCCGCTTCCCCTGAAAAGGAGTGCAGGTTCGATTCCTGTCACCGGCATTCGCGGACGGCGTTACACTCGCCGCGTGCATCGTCGTCATGGATGGCTCTTGGCGCTCTTGGTCGCGGTCCTTGCCGTCCTGCCATGCCATGCCGCCGAGCCGGTCATCTGCACCACGGCGGGGACCGAGCTCCCGGTGGTGCCGCCCCACATGTTCGAGCCGGCCGGCCCCGTGTCCGACGAGGTGCAGTCCATGGCTTGGCTGCTCGGCGGCATCTGCCTGGGCATCTTCGTGGTGGTGGAAGGGCTGCTCGTCTACAGCATCGTGAAGTTCCGTCGTCGCGAAGGAGACCGGGGCGAGCCGGTGCAGCTGTTCGGGAGCAATCCGATCGAGCTGGCCTGGACGGTGGTGCCCACGCTGATCGTGTTCACGCTGGCGCTGGTGACCATCCGCGTGATCCGCGACATCGACCGGACCACGCCGCCCGAGGGAGCCATGTGCGTGACGGCCATCGGGCACCAGTGGTGGTGGGAGTACCGCTACCCGCACCCGACCGATCCGACCGGCGAGGTCGTGGTGGCCAACGAGATGCATGTGCCCGTGGGGGTGCCCATCTGGGTCCGCCTGGAGAGTGCCGACGTCATCCACAGCTGGTGGGTGCCGGCGCTGGCCGGCAAGACCGACCTGATGCCCAACCAGACGAACCGGCTCTGGTTCCGCGCCGACACCCCCGGCATCTACCTGGGGCAGTGCGCCGAGTACTGCGGCAACCAGCACGCGGGCATGCTGCTGCGCGTGGTGGCGCAGCCTGAGGCGGAGTACCGCGCATGGCTGGCGGGGCAGGCGGCGCCGGCGGTCGACGACCGGTCGGTTTCGGCGGGCCGGAGCATCTTCGAGTCGCTCGCCTGCAGCACCTGTCATGCGGTGAAGGGCGTCTCGGATGGCGCTTTCGCGCCTGACCTGACCCACCTCATGAGCCGGACCACCATCGCCTCCGGCATGGCGGAACTGGACCGCGACACGCTCCGGTCCTGGATCGACGATCCTCAGGTCCTCAAGCCCGGATGCAACATGCCCAGCCTGAAGCTCTCGCCGGCGGAACTGGACGCGGTGACCGACTACCTCCTGACCCTGAAGTGAACCCATGAGCACCCTCCACGCACCTTCGCACACCGCCGCCGGCACGAGCCTGCTCGAGCGCCTGCACGGCTGGGCGATCACGGTGGATCACAAGCGGCTGGGGATCATGTACGTGGTGGCGGCGCTGCTCTTCTTCGTGGTCGGCGGGCTCGAGGCGGCGGCCATGCGGCTGCAGCTGATCAAGCCCATGAACGACTTCCTGACGCCGCAGGGCTTCAATCAGATGTTCACCATGCACGGCACCACCATGGTGTTCCTGGTGGGCATGCCCATGCTGGCGGGGTTCGGGAACTTCCTGGTGCCGCTCATGATCGGGGCACGGGACATGGCCTTTCCCCGTCTGAACGCCTTCGGATTCTGGCTGTTCCTGCTGGGCGGGCTGCTGCTCTACTTCAGCTGGATCGGCGGCGACGGTCTCTACGGCGCGGGCGGCGCGCCCGACGTGGGCTGGTTCGCCTACTCGCCGCTCACCAGCAAGACCTTCAGCCGAGGCAACAGCACGGACTACTGGATCCTGGGCATCATGGTCAGCGGCTTCGGCAGCCTGTCCGCGGCCATCAACTTCGTGACCACCATCCTGTGCATGCGGTGCCCCGGCATGACCCTCATGCGCATGCCGCTCATGGTGTGGATGATGCTGGTGGTGGGCTTCCTGGTGCTGGTGGCGCTGCCGGTGCTGACCGCGGCGCAGGTCATGCTGCTGCTGGACCGCTCGCTCGGAGCGCACTTCTTCGATCCGCAGCAGGCCGGCAGTGCGCTGCTGTGGCAGCACCTGTTCTGGTTCTTCGGTCACCCCGAGGTGTACATCCTGATCCTGCCGGGCTTCGGCTTCGTGAGCGAGATCGTGCCGGTGTTCAGCCGCAAGGTGATCTTCGGCTACACGCTCATGGTGGCGGCCACGGTGGGCATCGGTTTCATCAGCCTGGGCGTCTGGGCTCACCACATGTTCGTGGTGGGGCTGCCGCCGTGGCTGAACGCCCTGTTCGCGGCCAGCACCTTCCTGATCAGCGTGCCCACGGGCATCAAGATCTTCAACTGGATCGCCACCATGTGGGGCGGTCGCATCCGCTTCGACACGCCCATGCTGTACTGCACCGGCTTCCTGGGCATGTTCGTGATCGGAGGCCTGACCGGCATCATGCTGGCTGCGGTGCCCTTCACCACGCAGCTCAGCGACAGCTACTTCGTGGTGGGGCACTTCCACTACGTGCTCTTTGGAGGGCTGGTCTTCGCCATCCTGGGAGCCGTGACCTACTGGTTCCCCAAGGCCACCGGCCGCATGATGGACGAGGGACTGGGCCGCTGGAGCTTCTGGCTGATCCTGCTGGGCTTCAACCTGGTGTTCCTGCCCATGCACTTCAGCGGCATGCTGGGCATGCCGCGTCGCATCTACACCTACCAGCCCGACCGGGGCTGGGAGATGTGGAACCTGGTCACCACGGCCGGCGTGCCGGTGCAGATGCTCGGGGTGGCGGTGTTCGTCTGGAACATGATCCGCTCGTCCCTGAAGGGCCCGGTGGCCGGCGACGACCCGTGGGACGCCTGGACGCTGGAGTGGGCCACCAGCAGCCCGCCGCCGGAGCACAACTTCGACCGCATTCCGACCTGCACCAGTGCCCGGCCCCTGTGGGACCGCAAGCACCCGGACGATCCCGACTGCCACTACGAGTGAATCATGAACGCCGCCACCGCACAGCCTGACACCTGGCGACCCTCCCGCGGGAAGGTGGGCATGGCCTGCCTGATCTTCATGGAGAGCCTCTTCTTCTCGGGGTTCATCATCGCGTACCTCTTCTACATCGGAAAGAGCGCGGTGGGTCCCTGGCCGCGGGATGTGCTCGAGCTCAAGCCCGTGCTGGTGAACTCGGTGGCGCTGCTTTCGAGCAGCTTCACGGTGGTCGCGGCCGTGCGGGCGCTCGAGCGGGGCCGGATGGAGGCGATGAAGTTCTGGCTGCTGGCCACCATCGGCCTGGGCGCCTGGTTCCTGTGGGGCACCTGGAGCGAGTGGCGGGGGCTCATCGAGGACAAGGGCCTCACCATCGCCACCAACCTGTTCGGGACCACCTTCTATTCGCTGGTGGGCTTCCATGCCTTCCACGTGTTCGCCGGCCTGCTGGCCCTGGGCACGATCCTGCTGCTCGGCGTGCTCGGAAGACTCAAGCCTCGGCGGGACACGATCCGTTTCGAGCTGATCAGCTGGTACTGGCACTTCGTGGATGTGGTGTGGATCTTCGTCTTCACCACCGTGTACATCGTGGGGATGCGCCCATGAGCGATCCACGAGACGAGCCCGCGAGCGTTCCCTACCTGCGTGGTGTGCCCGAGCCGACCTCCGGTCCGCTGTGGGCCGGCTTCGGCGTCACGCTCATGTTCGCGGCGTTGGTCACGCATGCGCTGGTCGCCATGGTGGGCTTCGTCTGCGCGGTGGCGGGGTTCGTGGCTTGGGCCCGCGCCTGCTTCCCCGAGGAGCGGCTGGAGTCGCTGCCCACCGGGGCCGACCAGCCGTTGCCGCCTCCGGCGCTGCAGCCCAAGGGCCGCGAGTCGCGGGTGATGCTGCCGGCGGCCATGCACCCCTATCGGGCCGGTCTCCGGGGTGGGCTGGCGGGTGGCGTGTCCATGGCCGTGGTGGCCGTGGGATGGGGTCTGCTCAAGCACGGGAGCGTCTGGCTTCCGATCAACCTGCTCTCGGGCGTGTTCGTGCCTTCGGTGGGTCAGGCCTCGCTGGAGACGCTCTCCACGTTCCAGCCGGGCCTGTTCGCCCTGGCCTGCGGCATCCATCTGGTCGCATGCCTCTTCGTGGGCCTGCTGTACACGGTGACGCTGCCCATGATGCCCCGTCGACCGCTGATCATGGGAGGCGTGCTGGGCCCCGTGCTCTGGACGGGACTGCTCTACGCCTCCATCGGCATCGTGAATCCGGCGCTCGAGCGTTTCATCTCCTGGCCGTGGTTCTTCGGCAGCCAGGTGGCGTTCGGTCTGACCTGCGGCCGCACCGTCTCGCGGGCGCGTCGCATCGACACCATGACCGGACTGCCCCTGGACGAGCGCATGGGCGTGGAGCGGGGAGGTGTTCGATGAAGCGGCTCCTGGCCACTCTCGCGACGCTGTTCGCGGCCGCGTGCGACCGGGTGCCGCTGGAGCAGCCCATGCCCAGCCAGGCCGTGGTGTCGTGGGACGGCCTCTATCTCACCCACTGCGCGGGTTGCCATGGCGCCGATGGGAGCCTTGGCGCCGCCCGCCCCATGCGGGATCCCGCCTATCTGGCCACCCTCTCGCGGGACGAACTGATCCGTGTGATCGGTCGGGGCCAGGGCAGGCTCATGCCCGCCTTCGACCAGTCCGCGGGCGGTCCGCTCACGGCGGAGGAGATCGCACGGCTGGCCGACGGCATGCGGCAGGCGTGGGGTGCGGGTGGAGTGCCCGTGGGCATGCCGTGGTCGGGTTCCGCGGGCGCGGCGGAGGCGGGTGCCTCGGTGTACGCGGCCCACTGTCAGGCGTGCCACGGAGCCGCGGATGGCCGCGCTCCCGGGACCCACGGAAGCGTGACGGATGCGAACTATCTCAGGCTGGCGAGCGACCAGGCCCTGCGGTCGGCGGTGCTGTTCGGACGCGCCGATCTTGGGGCGGGCTGCGATGGTCGGCCGAACGGGCGGCGTCTGCAGTCGCAGGAAGTGGCCGACGTGGTCGCCTTCCTGATCTCGCGTCGCCCCGCCACCGGAAGGAGTGACCGATGAACGAAGGTTGCCAGGGCTGCGGTTGCGGAGGTGGCGCGGGCGGCGGCGAGAGCCGTCGGAGCGTCATGTTCAAGCTGGGCGCGGGGCTCATGGCCGTGGGCGGGGCCGTGGCCAGCGTGCCCATCTTCGGCGCGCTGGTGGCGCCGGGCTTCCGTCGCTACGGCAACACCTGGCTCGACATCGGCGCCGTGGGCGACTACCCGGCGGGCGAGACGCGGCTGGCCAAGTTCGCCATTCCCGGTGCCAGCCCCAACGACGGCGAGACCGCCACCGCGGCCGCATGGGTGCGAGGCATGGAGGGCGATAAGTTCCAGGTGTTCGCGGTGAACTGCGCCCACCTGGGCTGCCCGGTGAAGTGGTTCCAGCAGAGCCGGCTGTTCATGTGCCCGTGCCATGGCGGCGTGTACTACGAGGACGGCAGCCGGGCCAGCGGACCGCCGCCGCGCGGGCTGTTCGAATACGAGTGGAAGGTGGAGAACGGCCGACTGCTCATCGACGCCGGGCTGCTCCCTGGCCTGCAGGAGACCGCCTGATGCTGCGCGGGCTGCGGGCCATCCTGGGGTGGACCGAGGATCGCTCCGGTGCGATCGGGTTCGTGGCGCCCATCCTGACGCACCGCGTGCCGCGGAACGCCAAGTGGTGGTACGTGTTCGGCAGCGCCACGCTGATGTTCTTCAGCATCCAGCTGGTGAGCGGCGTGCTGCTGGCCACCTTGTACGCGCCCAGTGCGGCCGACGCCTACCAGAGCCTGGTCTACATCGACACGCAGGTGCCCATGGGCTGGATGCTCCGGGCGATCCACGGATGGAGCAGCAACGCCATGGTGATCATGGTGGTGGTGCACATGCTGCAGGTGTTCCTGCACGGCGCCTTCAAGTTCCCCCGCGAACTGACCTGGATGGTGGGCGTGCTGCTGCTCTTCTGCACGCTGGCGCTGGCCTTCACCGGCCAGATCATGCGATGGGATCAGGATGCGTACTGGGGCCTGGGCATCGGCGCCAGCATCGTGGACCGCGTGCCCGTGATCGGGAACCAGCTCCGCAACATCATGCTGGGAGGTCCCTACATCGGCGGGGCCACGCTGAGCCGGTTCTTTGCGCTGCACGTGTTCGTGCTGCCCGGGCTCACGATCGCGCTGGTGGGCCTGCACATCGCCCTGATCCTGAAGAACGGCGTCAGCGAGATGCCCAAGCCGGGCGAGGTGGTGGATCCCGCCACCTACCGCAGGGACTACGAGTCCCGCACGCATCGGACGGGCGTGCCGTTCTGGCCCGACGCCGCCCAGCGTGACATGATCTTCTGCGGCCTGGCCTTGATCATGGTGGTCGGACTGGCCGCCTTCTACGGCCCGTTCGGACCCAACGGCAATCCCGACCCCACGGTGATCGACGCCAACCCGCGGCCGGACAGTGCGTTCCTGTGGATCTTCGCGGCGCTGGCGCTGCTGCCGGCCCAGGTGGAGACCTTCCTGCTTCTGGCGGCACCCCCGGTGATCGTGCTGGGCCTGCTCGCGGTGCCGTTGATCAGCAACCGTGGCGAACGCGCGCCCACGCGGCGTCCGGTCTCGGTGCTGGTCATGCTGGTCATCTGCACCGCCTTGGCCGCCCTGACCTGGCTGGGCGTGACCAGCCCGTGGAGCCCGGTCATGGATGCGTGGACCTCGGTGCCCACGCCGGTCCGGCTGGTGGAGCGGCTCACGCCCCTGCAGATGCAGGGAGCGTTGGTGATGCAGAACCAGCAGTGCCGCAACTGTCACGCGCTGGACGGCACGGGCGGCCAGCGGGGTCCGGACCTGGGTGACGTGGGAAGCCGTCTGAGCTGGGATCAGCTGGTGCGGCAGGTGCAGCAGGGCGGCGGCAACATGCCGGCCTACGGCAAGACGCTCTCCGCGGCGGAGACGGTGGCCGTGGTGGCGTTCCTGCAGGCGTGCCGCACGGATGGCCAGCCGCCATCGTCCATTCCCGGAGCGCTGCAGCGGTCCGCCTCGCCGGATCTGCCGCCGGTGGCTTCCCCCGTGGCGGCTCCGGCCGCCGCGCCGTGAGCATGTCGCTGGCGGGGGCCTGGGTTCCTGGCGTTTCGGCGGTGCCGATCACGCTGCTGATGGTGGTCTATGTGACCGGCTGGGCAAGGCTGCATCGGCGCGATCCGGCACGGTGGAGCTGGTGGCGATTGAGCTGCTTCGGCGGCGGCGTGGCGGCCATCGCGGTCGCGCTCTGGTCGCCGTTGGACCAGGGAGGGCAGTGGCTCCTCTCGTGGCACATGACCCAGCACCTGCTGCTCTCCATGGTGGCACCGCCGTTGCTGCTTGCGGGCTGGCCCTTCATGCCGCTCATGCAGGGCTTGCCCCGCTGGATCGGTGTCGGACTGCTCGGCCCGGTGCTGGCATGGCCGGCGCTTCGCGGCGTGCTGGCCAGGCTGGTGCATCCCACGGTGGCATGGCCGCTGTCCGTGGCGGTCACCTGGGCCTGGCATCTGCCCCCGGCCTACGAGTGGGCGCTCACGGGATCCGTGCCCCACGCCCTGGAGCACGCCTGCTTCCTGTGGAGTGGGATCCTCTTCTGGTGGCCGGTGGTGGCGCCATGGCCATGGCAGGGTGCGTGGCCGCGGTGGAGCATGGCCTTCTATCTGCTCCTGGCGGACGTGGCGAACACGGTGGTGGCGGCCGTGCTGGCCTTTGCGCCAGGCGTGGTGTACGGCACCTATGCGCTCACCGCTCCGGCGCTGGGCGTGGATCCGCTGGAGGATCAGCGCCGTGCCGCCGCCATCATGTGGTTGCCCGGACAGCTGCTCTTCCTGGTGCCCGCGGTCGTCATCCTGGCCCGCGCGGGTCGAAGACGGCGGCCGGCACGAAGCGTGGCGTTGCCCGTGCTCCGTCCGCGCAGGCCCGCTCGCTTCGACCTGCTGGCCGTTCCCATGGTCGGGGCGGTGCTGCGGCACCCGAACGGCCGGCTGTCGCTCCGCATGGGCGTGATGGTGCTGGCCGTGCTGGTGGTCCTGGACGGTTGGCTGGGACCGGCCTCGGCCGCGACCAACGTGGCCGGCACCTGGCCGTGGACGCATGGGCGGGGACTGGCGGTGGTGGCGGCGGTGGCGGTGGGCAACCTGGCCTGCATGGGATGCCCGTTGATCGCGCCCCGGACGCTGCTGCGGCGCTGGATCCGTCCCAGGCGAAGATGGCCTTCGGGCCTGCGTGTGAAGTGGATCGCCGCCGGCCTGGTGGTGGCCTGGCTCGTGGCCTACGAGGCGCTGGGCTGGTGGGACAGTCCGTGGCTCACGGCGTGGCTGGTGGTCGGACTGGTGCTGGCGGCGACGGTGACCGACCTGCTGTTCGAGGGTGCCGCGTTCTGCCAGTGGGTCTGCCCCGTGGGGCAGTGGAACATGGCCATGGCGGTCGCGGCGCCGCTTCAGGTGAAGGCGAGGGATCTTCAGGTGTGCGAGCGATGCGCCACGCAGGACTGCCTCCGCGGTGGTGAGCGTGGTCCGGGATGCGGAACAGGTCTCTTCGTTCCTCGGAAGACCGGTTCACTCGAGTGCACCTGGTGCCTGGACTGCGTCACGGCATGCCCGCACGACAACGTGGCCCTGGCCGCCGTGGTGCCGCTGCAGGAGTCGCTGCTGGAGGGCACGCGGTCCGCCATCGGTCGGTGGCGCGATCGCACCGACTTCGCCACGCTGCTGCTGGTGCTGGGCGCGGGTGGTCTGGCGAACGCGCTGCTGATGACGGAACCCGTGGTCGGCTGGGTGGAGGGCGTGGGCTGGGCCGGATCCGGCGCGCTGCGAGCGGGGCTGATCACGCTGGCCAGCATCGCCGTGCTGCTGGCGTGGCCCGCGCTCGCCGCGTGCGTGGGTGGATCCTGGCGAGAACGCTGGGCAGGGCTCGCGCTGGATCTCTGGCCGGTGGGTGCGTCGGTGTGGCTGGTGCACTTCGGCTTCCACCTGGCCAGCGGTTGGGCCTCGGCGCTTCCGCCGCTCCAGCGGGCGGCCATGGACGCCGCCGGCCTCGATCTGGGTGAGCCACGCTGGTCCGCGCACTGCTGCGCCACGGCGCCCGCGTGGCTGGTGCCGGCCATGCTGGTGGCCCTGGCCTCGGGGCTGGTGGCCAGTCTCTGGTTGTGCTGGACCCGGGCCGTACGGCGGGGGCGGCCTGTCACGGCGGTTGCCGATGCGCTGGTGGCTCTGGGGTGGTGGATGGTGGCCGCATGGCTGGTGCTCCAGCCGATGCAGATGCGGGGACTGATCGCATGAGCCGCATGCTGCTGACGGCGCTCGCGGTGTTGAGCACACGGCTGGCATGCGCGGACGGTGGTGTCCCGATCGACTCGCGGATGGTGGGGACCGAGCGGGTCACCCTCCTGATGACGCCGGCCAGGCCGAGCGTGGGATCGGCAAGGTTCACGCTGCTTGGGCACGGCGGTGGCCCGGTCGAGATCCAGGTCAGGAACGGCGACCATCGGGAGCGGACCGCCTTGGAAGCGGAGCCAGGCCGGCCCGGGTTGCACGCCCAGCTGGATTTTGCGGTGGAGGGTCCGGCTCTCGTCACGGTGCACGCCGGTGCCGCGACCGAGCCGCTGCTGCAGTCCGAGGTGACCGTGGGTCCGCAGGCGACCGCGTGGATGGCTCGATGGCCCTGGATCCTGGCGTGGCTGCCCATGCTGGGCCTGGTCACGCTGCGCGAATGGCTCCTGGCTCGCCGCTTACACTCCACCCAGGAGCATGGCGCCTCAAAGATCCCATGAGCGAGGAGACGCAGGGAGTGCCGCACCGGCGGTGCTCCTGCTGGATCCGGCGGCCCGAGTGGTGGCCGCCAGCTCCTCGGCGGCCCGCCTGGTGGATCGTTCCTCGGAGAGCCTGCGTGGCCTGGCGGTGTCCGACATGTTCGGTGGGGACACGGAGGCGGTCCATGGCTGGCTCGAACGCCTGACGGAGCTCCGCGAGCCGCCGCCGCCGCTGGTGCTGGATCTGACCTTCGTCCGCAACGACGGAACTCGGCTCGCCTTCGACGGCGTGCTCTACGCCATCCGCACGGGTCCGGCGGAGCGCGGTGAAGTGGTCGCGGGCCTGAAGGTCCGGCCCAATTCCGGACTGGTGGTGAAGAGCGAGCTGCTGACCGCCCAGCGGCGTCTGATCGAGCGCGTGGCCGCGCGGGACGACCTGGTCGGTTCGCTCCGCGATGTGGCCCTGTTCGCGGAACGGGTGCTGCCTGGCGAGAGCTTCTGCCTGATCACGCCCATCGACCGCAGCGGCGCTCTGGGCTGTGGCATCGGCCCGTCGCTGCCGGCGGACGTGCACCATCTTCAGGAAGGTGGTCGCATGGGCGAGGCCAGCTCGCCGGGCTGCGTGGCCGCCGGTGGCGGAGAGCGACTGATCGCCACGGACTTCTCGGTGGAGCCCTCCTGGTCGCGTTATGCCGACGCCCTCCAGCGACACGGTCTGATCGCGGTGTGGAGCCAGCCGGTGCGCGGCGGCGCCGACGGCGAGCTCCTCGCGGTGCTGGAGATCCTGCTGCCCGTGCGCCGTCCGCCCTCCCGGATGGAGCTGGGACTGCTGGACGAGATCGCGGGCATGGTTCGGATGGCCATCGAGCTTCAGCGACTGGCCGGCGAGCTGGAGGCTCGCGGCGTGGCCAAGCAGCAGGCCGAGGCGATGGCGCAGGACCGGAGCCGACTGCTCGACGCGGTGGTGAACACGGCGCTGGACGTGGTGATCAGCATCGATCGCCAGGGTCTGGTCACCCTCTGGAATCGGCAGGCCCAGGCGCTCTTTGGATGGACTTCCGAGGAGACCCGCGGTCGGCCCTTGAGCGAGTTCATCATCCCGCCCGAGCTGGTCAAGGCGCACGAGGAGGGCATGGCTCGCTTCCGGGAGACCGGGTACGGACCGATCCTTGGGCGGCGAATCGAGATCGTGGCCAAGGATCGCTCCGGACGCCGGTTCCCGGTGGAGCTCTCGATCAACCCGATCCCGGGCACGGAGGGTGGATTCAGCGCCTTCCTGCGCGACATCAGCGAGCGGCGGCGCATCGAGGCTGCGGTCAAGACCAGCGAGGAGCGACTGAAGCTCGTGGTGGATGCGGCCAGCGACGGCTTCTGGGATCTTCGTCTGGACGGCGGCGCCAGCATGATCAGCGACCGGTGTGCGGAGATGCTGGGCCGCGAGCCGTCCCAGATGCCCTCGGCGCTGCCACCGGACCATCCCTGGGTGCATCCGGACGATCGCGCCTCGGTCCGCGAGGCGTGGAACGCGCACCTGCAGGGGCGCACGGCCCGCTACGAGAGCGAGCATCGCCGCATGCACGTGGACGGTTCATGGCGATGGATCCGCGAGTGGGGCAAGGTGGTCGAGCGGGGCCCTGTCGGAGAGCCCCACCGCGTGGTGGGCACCCAGACCGACGTCACCGAGCGTCGTTCGCTCGAGGCGACCCTGGGCAACGCCGAGCGGCTCGAGAGCCTGGGCCTGCTGGCCGGTGGTTTCGCCCAGGAACTGGACACGGTGCTCTCGGTGATCCGGGCCAATGTCTCGCTGGCCAGCGTGGTGTCGGACCTTCCGCCGCGGGTGGCCGAGAGTCTGGAGGTGGTGCAGCTGTCGGTGGCCAAGGCCAAGGCCATGGCCCGCAGCCTGCTGGACCTGAGTCCGGGCGAGGGTTCGGGTCGTCGAGAGACGGTGCGTGTCTCGGAGATCGTCCGGGAGACGCTGCAGCTGATGCGCCCCACGCTCCCGCGGACGGTGCAGGTGGTCGTGGAGGACCGTGCTGCGGGAGGCGACTGGGTCCGGGTCGACTCCGGTCGGCTCCAGCACGCCCTGATCAACCTCATGCTCCACGCCTGCGAGAGCACCGCCAACGCCGGCCGGATGGTGCTTCGCACCGAGGCTCCGGATTCGCACCGGGTCGTGGTGGCGTGCATCGACAGCGGGACCTCCTGGAGCCGCGAGGCCCTGACCCGTGTCTTCGAGGCGCTCGGCCCGGATGGCGCGCTGGTGGATCGTGCCTCGTTGGGCATGGCCTCGTTGCGTCGCTTCGCGGAGTCCATGCAGGGGCGGGTGGCCGCGAGCGTGACCAGCGAGGGGAACCGAATCGAGATCGAGCTGCCTGCCGCCGCGGATCCCTCCTCGGCCGCTGGACTGACCGTGATCCTTCACGAGCACCATCCGCTGCTTCGTCCCATGCTGCTGGAGGCGATCGCTGGCGCCGGACACCGCGTGGTGCCCGTGGAGGAACCGGGCATGGTCGAGAGCGCGGTCCGCACCCACTCCGGGGCTCTGCTCCTGATCGACGACATGGCGTGGGACGCGATCGCCGACGAGGTCTGGTCACGGATGGTCGGCGAGGGTCCGGAGCCCATGCTCGTGGTCATGTCGGATCGCATGCGACTGGCGAAACTTCCGGCGGCCGCCGTGCTGCTCCGTCGGCCATTCCGGTGGGAGGAGCTCTCCGAGCTGGTGCGTCGCTTCGCCGAGTCGCGGAAGTCGGGAGCCTCGGCGTGAATCCGAAGCCTGAACCACTCTGCGTGGAGGACTTCGAGCGTCTGGCGGAGGACCGCCTGGAGCGGGTGGCCTGGGACTACTACCGCAGCGGGGCGTGGGGCGAGACCACCGTGGCCGCCAATCGATCCGCCTGGACGCGTCTCTGGCTTCGGCCGCGGTGCGCCGTCGACGTGAGCGCCCGGGACCCTTCCACGGACCTCCTGGGCTACCGTCTTCCTTGTCCGCTGCTCGTGGCGCCCACGGCGCTGCACCGGATGGCGCATCCCGAGGGTGAGGTGGCCACGGCACGTGGTGCGGGGGACCGCGGCGTGCCCCTGGTGCTGAGCAGCCTGAGCACCTGCACGGTGGAGGAGGTGGCTGCCGTCGCCCGTTCGCCGCTCTGGATGCAGATCTACGTGAGCCAGGATCGAGGCTTCACACGCGCCCTGGCGCAGCGAGCCCAGGCGGCCGGATGTCGGGGCCTGATGGTCACCGTGGACACGCCCGTGTGGGGGGTGCGCGAGCGGGACATCCACAACGGCTTCCGCGTGCCCGACGGCATGCGCATGGCCAACCTGGAGCGGCCGGGGGCCCCCACGGGTCACGCGGGCCGTGGCATCGGCGAGGCGCTGGGTTGGACCATCGACGCCTCGCTGACCTGGAAGGATCTCGAGGCACTCCGGTCCGCGGTGCAGATCCCGGTCCTGGTCAAGGGAGTGCTGCGCGGCGACGACGCCGTCCGCGCCATCGATCACGGAGCGTCAGGCGTGGTGGTCAGCAACCACGGCGGACGTCAGCTCGACGGCGCGCTGCCCACGGCGGAGGCCCTCCCGGAAGTGGTCGCCGCCCTGGCAGGGCGGGCCCCGGTGATCGTGGATGGAGGCATCCGCCGCGGCATCGACATCCTTCGGGCGCTGGCCATGGGGGCTGCGGCGGTGCAGGTCGGCCGACCGGTGCTCTGGGGACTGGCGGCGGATGGTGCCCAGGGCGTGAGCCGCGTGCTCGGCATGCTGCAGGCGGAATTCTCGCTGGCCATGGCCCTCGCCGGCTGCCGGTCCGTGGCGGAAGTGACGCCGGACCTGCTTCACCGAAGTCCGGGCACGTTGGCCCACTTCTAGGGTTTCGAACTGTTGCCGCCGATCGCCTTGGACTTGAGCCGGGCGGCTTCGGCTTCGGCGGGGTGACCCAACGCGGTTTCGATCTCGGCCACGGTCGTCCAGGCCTGGGCCAGTGCAGGGAAGTCCTCGCCCTGGGTCCGGCTGGTCGATTCGATCGCCGACAGGGCCATGGGCAACGCCTCCTCCGCGCGACCCTGCCTCAGCGGGGCTACCGCGATGTCGAGGCGC
>CAIOTP010000356.1 GCA_903861235.1 uncultured bacterium
CCACGAAGTCGCCGGAGTTGGGCCGGTAGACCAGCGTGCCCAGCAGGTCCGCGGGCAGCAGGTCGGGGGTGAACTGGATGCGCTGGAAGCTGGTGTGGATGGCCTTGGCCAGCGTGGAGACGGCGGTGGTCTTGGCCAGTCCGGGAACGCCTTCGATGAGAATGTGGCCGTTGCCCAGCAGGCCGATCACCAGCCCTTCGAGAAGTTCGTGCTGGCCGACCACCACGCGCTGCATCTCGCTCACGAGCTGCTGGAAGGGCTTGGCGGCTTCGGCGACCTGGCGCTCGAGATCCTGGATGTCGACGGGGGAGTGGCTCTGGGTCATGGTGGGTTGTCCGATGAGGCGGCCGCCTATGCGGGGTCCTGTCGGGGGGTTCGTGTGCATTGTGACTTCCTTTCGCCTCCCGTGGGTCCGCGGGATCGGTCCGGATACGGCCCGAGGGGCCGGTCTGTGAGGCGGCTACCTTTCGGCCATGAGCGAGCAAACGCAACGCGTGGCGTGGGTTGGGACGGGCGTGATGGGGTCGAGCATGGCGGGGCACCTGCTGGCGGCCGGGCACCGGATTCGGGTGCACAGCCGGACCCGGGCCCGGGCCGAGGGTCTGATCCAGGCGGGGGCGGAATGGGCGGATTCGCCCGCCCAGGCAGCCGAGGGCTGTGACGTGGCCTTCGCCATGGTGGGCTTTCCCTCCGAGGTGGAGGAGGTGTTTCTGGGACCCTCCGGATTCCTCCGGGCCAGGACTCCGCCGAAGGTGGTGGTGGACATGGGCACCAGTCCACCGGCGCTCGCCCGACGGATCGCGGAGCAGGCGGCCAGGGCAGGCGTGGGGGCGCTGGACGCGCCGGTCTCCGGCGGCGACGTGGGCGCACGGAACGCGGCGCTCTCGATCATGGCCGGAGGGAGCGAGTCCGACTTCGCCAGGGTGAAGCCGCTGTTCGACCGGCTGGGTCGCATCGTGGTGCTGCAGGGACCCGCGGGTGCGGGTCAGCTGTGCAAGATGGTGAACCAGATCCTGGTGGCCAACAGCATGGTGGGCGCCTGCGAGGCCATGGTGGCTGCGCGCGCCGCCGGGCTGGATGCCGAGCGCGTGCTGCAGAGCGTCAGTGGTGGCGCGGCAGGCAGCTGGACCCTGCAGAACCTGGTGCCGCGCATGCTGAAGGGGGACTGGAACCCCGGGTTCTTCGCGAGTCACCTGGCCAAGGACCTCCGCATCGCCCGAGAGCAGACGCAGGCGGATGGCCGGGACCTGCCCGGCCTGGAGCTTTCGGAGCGGCTTTTCCATGGCCTGGAGGCCCTGGGACACGGCCGTCTGGGCACCCAGGCCCTGCTGAAGGCCTGGGACGAGGTGGTCGCCCGGCTGCGTTAGGGTGGCATGGAGGCGGGATTTCCGCTATCTTCGACGACCCGCCGCAGGGCGGATCGCAAGGAGAAACCCATGGCCGCCACCGCAGAGATGAAGCCCGGAAGCAAGGTCACCTTCACCGTCACGAAGCTCCCCGCCAAGGAGAGCCTTCGCAAGACCATCTTCCGCCTGATGCGTCAGGAGACCCGCGTGCAGCGCGCCCTGGACAAGCTGGCCAAGGGCCGTGAGGACGGCGGCAACGACGTGCACCAGCGCGGCGGACGCATGTGGTCCAGCCGCAAGAAGGCCAGCCGCGTGGTCACCGTGAAGACCGGCGCGACCTTCACCATCACGGTCACCCCGCAGCTCGCGGCCGATCTGAAGAGCGTGGAGAAGTTCCTGAAGCGCGGCTGAGCGACTTCGGGCACGAACGAACAAGGACGGGCCGCCTGACCGGCGGCCCGTTTCCATTTTTGTGGCCCGGATGGAATCAGCGGCTCAGGATCGCGTCCCGGATCGGCACGAGCACGCTCGGGATGACCCGCTGCTCCGCCAGCCGCTCGGCGTGACCCGCGAGCGCCGCCATGATGCGAGGCAGATCCTCCAGCCGGTCCACCGGGCCCGTGCGTCGCACGGTCAGGTACACGCTGATGGGCTCGCTGGGATAGCGGGAAGGCTGGTGCTCGCCGCCCTTGGTGCGGCTCTTGATCTCCACGAAGGCCTGCACGCCGTCGCCACGATCCAGATGAAGCCCGATGAAGGGCTGCACGTCCAGGGGCTCGTCGCGGTCACGCTCCACCAGGCCGGCCAGCGGGGTGTCGGCCAGCAGGGCGTCGAAGATGATCGCGTCCCGGTTGCCCTCGGCTTCGAAGTCGAAGCCGAAGACCATCTCGAGGTGGTCCACGTCGAGCGGCCGGATGGAGAGGAACCACGGCGCGGTCTCCAGCACCGTGCGGTGCAGCCGATAGGCGTCGGTGAGGTCGCCCGGGTTCACGAAGCCGCTGCGGAGCGAGGTCTGTCGCAGCGCCACCCAGGCGTAGCTGCGGTCGTCGTCCTCGGGGCTCTCCAGCGAG
>CAIOTP010000357.1 GCA_903861235.1 uncultured bacterium
GCCCCGCGCCCCACGCGGCCACGGTGCCGTCGTTCTTCAGCACCACGCTGTGATACGCGCCGGCCGCGACCGCCGAGACGCCGTTCAGGCCCGCGGGCACATTTCGCTGGCCGTACAGGTTGTAGCCCCACGCCGTCACGGTGCCGTCGGTCCGCACCGCGAGCGCGTGCCAGCCGCCGCCGGCCAGGCTGGTGACGCCCTCGAGCGACGCCGGCACGTTCGTCTGGCCGTACAGGTTCGAGCCCCACGCGGTGACCGTGGCCTGCGCGAACGCCGCGCTCGACATGCCGAGCAGCAGAAGGGCGGAGGCGATCGCGTTCGGTCGGCGGTGCGGCATGCAGGGGTCCTCGGACCGCCGAGCCGACCGTGCATGGCCGGGCTCGCGGGCTCCTCAGGGTGCCACGGACCCCGGCCTTGGGCAACAGAAAAGCGGTCGAAATGACGGGACTCCGGCCCCTGCGGGCGGGTTCCCCGTCGCCGAACGCCATTTCCGACCGCTCAGGGCTGCTTGTTCAGCGCGTCCGCAGCCTTCTCCGCACCCTTCTCGGCGGCCTTGTCGACCGCCTTCTTGGCGCTCTCGGCGGCGGGCGCGGCTTCCTTCTCCATCTTCGAGGGTGGCGGTGTGCTCGACTTCTCCTTGCACGCCGGCAGGATGGCGAGAGCGCCGCAGGTGGCAAGGACGATTTGGATGGGGTGCTTCATGCGCCAAGCATGCGCGTTTGCGCATGGCCTGACGGACCCACGCCGCACGGAGTTGCCAGATCTCGCTCGTACGCGGGGGCATGTCCGGTCACGAGCGACCCGTCTCGCCTGAATTCAGGCGAAGATCATCCGGACCAGAAGCCAGCCGCCGATCAGGACGGCGACCAAGAGCAGGATCTTGCCCCACGGAGACGCAGTCGACTCGTCCGACTTGGCCGACTGGCGACGGTGGAGATCCGGCGTGTAGAGCTTTTTGGACTCTCTTTCGATCCGGTCACTATCCATGCTGCCCGCGATCCATGGGCTGACCTCACCTGGTGGCCACACAGGCTTGGACGAACCCCCGGGCTTCCGAGGCCCGGTGTACCGTGACTTGTCGGATTCATCAGGCATGTGGATCTCCGAGGTGCGTCCCCCGCATGCAGACTACCGATCCTTCTCCGGCACGCCCATGCCGCTGCGATCGGGCGGCGGCGGACGCACGGGCTTCTGCACCGGCTTGTCGGCCAGCTGCTTCTTGAGCACCTCGACCGCCTTCTCGATCTGCGGGTCGCGTCCGCCCGCGGCGAGGCCGCCCTTCATCACGCCGGGATCGTCGATGACCTCGATGTCGGGGTCCACGCCGTGGCCTTCCACGCCCCAGGTGCCGTCGAGCTTGTAGAAGCCGAAGGTGGGCACGCTGATGTTGCCGCCGTCGATGAACGCGGGGTTGCCGCTGATGCCGACCAGACCGCCCCAGGTGCGCGTGCCCACGAGAGGTCCCAGCCCCTTCTGGCGGAAGAGCCAGGGGAACATGTCGCCGCCCGAGCCGGCCAGTCCGTTGATGAGCATGGCCTTGGGACCCTGGTGCGAGTCGTCCGGCGATTCCCAGTCGGTCGCGTCACGCCGCGCCCAGGCGTTGGTGGCGGGGCGGTTCATGAGCTCGATGAAGCGGTGGGGGATCTGTCCGCCGCCGTTCCAGCGGTCGTCCACCAGCAACGCGGGCTTGAAGCGCTGGCTCACGAACTGCCGCACCAGGTCGTTCTGTCCGTCCACGCCGGTGTTGGGCACGTACACGTAGCCCACCCGGCCCTCGCCGAGGCGCTCCACCAGCTGGCGGTTGCGCTCGATCCAGGCGCGATAGCGCAGCGGCTGCTCGCTGCCGAGGGTGCGCACCACGACATCACGCTCGGTGCCGTCGCGCACCGGCTTCTCGCTGACGGTGAGCGTGACCACGCGGTCCTCCATGCCGTCGAAGGCCGCCCACGGGTCCTTGGACATGTCGACCGCGCGACCGTTCACCGCCAGCAGGTACTCGCCCGGCTTCACGCCGGCCTGCCGCAGCGGATTGCGGGCGTCGGCGTCCCATGGGGCGCCTTCCACCAGCTCGGCCATGCGGTAGGCCTTCGCGCCGTCGTCGGCCGAGCCGAGGGCCCACTCCACGCCGAGCATGCCGGCGCCGCCGTTGGGAGCGCCTTCCACGTCGCCGGTGCCCTGCAGGTAGGCGTGGCCCACGTTCAGCTCGCTGATCATCTCGGCGATGATCCAGTTCACGTCCTCGCGGCTGTTGGCGCTCTCGAGCAGCTTCAGGGCC
>CAIOTP010000358.1 GCA_903861235.1 uncultured bacterium
CATCGCCTTCCGCTTCAGCGACCGCAACTGGAAGGAGTGGCCGCTCACTGCCGAGAAGTTCGCCCGCTGGGTGAACCAGATCAACGGCGACGGCAACATCTGCAATCTGTTCATGGACTACGAGACGCTCGGCGAGCACCAGTGGGCCGAGACGGGCATCTTCCAGTTCCTGGATGCGCTGCCCGGCTTCGTCTACGACGTGAACCCGGGGCAGAACGAGTTCCTCACGCCGAGCCAGGTGCTCGACAAGTACCAGCCGGTGGGGGACTACGACGTGCCCAAGCCGATCAGCTGGGCGGACACCGAGCGCGACCTGAGCGCGTGGCTGGGCAATCCGCTGCAGGACAACGCCATCGCCGAGATCTACCGGCTCGAGCCTGCGGTGCGCGAGAAGCACGCCAAGGGCGACCCGTGGATCCTGGAGGACTGGCGGAAGCTGACCACCAGCGACCACTTCTACTACATGTGCACCAAGTTCTGGGCCGACGGCGACGTGCACAAGTACTTCAGCCCGTACGACAGTCCCTACGACGCGTACATCAACTACATGAACGTGCTTGATAACCTCAGGAGCCGGGCCGGGATCTGAGGCTTGTCCCGTGGTTGGGGCGGTTACACTGGGGCTCATGCGGGGATGGCTTGTCAGACTTCCGGGGATTCAAAAACTGGCGATCGCGGCGGCAGCGGACGCGGTGCTGTCGTCGCTGTCCGTATGGCTGTCCTTCTTCCTGAAGTACGGCGATGCCCGGGCAACCACGCCGCAGATCCTGTGGCTGTCCCTGCTGGGTCTGGTGCTGGGCCCATGCTCGCTCTGGATGGTCGGCCTCTACCGCGAGATCACCCGTTACATCGGACCGATCGTGGCCATCCGGGTGCTCAAGGGCACGGCCCTGTTCGTGGGTTGCGTCATCGTGGCGTCCTTCTTCACGCATCACGCCGAGGGCATCCCGCGCACGGTGCCCGCGATCCTGTTCGCGATCTCTTCGCTGCTGATCGGTCTGGTCCGTCTTCTCGCGCGATGGGCGATTCTGGGCTCTCGGGCCTACAAGCGCGAATCCCGTGTGGCCATCTTCGGGGCCGGCGCCGCCGGCCTGGGCCTTCATGCGGCGCTGACCCATGCCCGAACGCACCAGGTGGTGGCCTTCTTCGACGACAGCACCTCCATGGTCGGCCGATCGGTCCGTGGAGTGCCCGTTCTGGATGGCTCCAGTGCCGCGGAGGCTCTCAAGCAGCTCGATGTGGGAGCCGTGCTCCTGGCACTTCCGTCGGCTCATCGCTCCCGACGCCGACAGATCGTGGATCTGGCCTCGCAGTTGGACATTCGGGTGCTCACGGTGCCCACGCTGGCGGAACTTGCGGAAGGC
The DNA here is from genome assembly GCA_903861235.1 of uncultured bacterium. Lineage (GTDB taxonomy): Bacteria > Planctomycetota > Phycisphaerae > Phycisphaerales > SM1A02 > SYAC01. The sequence goes on from CAIOTP010000358.1 coordinate 1,365, forward strand.
ACGGCTCGCGTGGACCAGCTCCGACACGTCCGGGTGGAGGATCTTCTGGGCCGACCGCCCGTGGCCGCCCGAACGGACCTGTTGCATCAGGTGGCGTCGAGCGGCTGCGTCATGGTCACTGGTGCAGGTGGCAGCATCGGGAGCGAACTCTGCCGAAGGCTGGTGGCGAGCGGCGTGGACCGCCTGGTGCTGCTGGAGAACGGCGAGCACAATCTGTATTCGATCGAGAAGGAACTGCGGCTGGCCATCGCCACGCAGCGGCGCGACACCGTGCTCGAGCCCGTGCTGGGCTCGGTGCTCGATCCGGTGCTGCTCGAACGGCTCATGCGGCAGCACCGGGTGCACACGGTCTTCCACGCGGCGGCCTACAAGCATGTGCCGATCGTGGAGCGCCACGAAAGCATGGGCGTGGAGACGAACACCGTGGGCACGCTGCTGGCCGCCCAGGCTGCGGTGCACGCCGGCGTGAAGGCCTTCGTGCTGATCAGCACCGACAAGGCCGTGCGACCGACCAGCGTGATGGGTGCCAGCAAGCGGCTGGCGGAGATGGTGCTGCAGTCGATGCACTCGGTCCATGGCGGCAACACCACCTTCTCCATGGTCCGCTTCGGCAACGTGCTGGGCTCCTCGGGCTCCGTGATCCCGCTCTTCCGCGAGCAGATCGAGCGGGGTGGTCCGGTCACGGTCACCCACCCGGACATGGTGCGTTACTTCATGACCATTCCCGAGGCGGCGGAACTGGTCCTGCAGGCCGCCGGCATGGCCCGGGGCGGCGAGGTGTTCGTGCTGGACATGGGGGAGCCGGTCCGCATCGACGACGTGGCCCGCAACATGATCCGGCTGGCCGGGCGTTCGGTCCGCGACGCCGCCAACCCCTCCGGCGACATCGAGATCACCTACACCGGCGTCCGCCCAGGCGAGAAGCTGTTCGAGGAGCTCTTCATCGGCACCGATCTGAAGTCCACGGAGCACCCGGGCATCCGCCTTGCGAACGAGCCGTGGACGCCATGGTCGGAACTGGAATCCATGCTGGCCAAGTTGCGGGCCGGCATCGACCAGAGGGATGACCACGCCGTACGGGAGCAGGTGTGGCAGGCCATCGCCGGGCCGAGCGGACAACCGTCCAGGCAGGCTCTGGCGGGCTGAGAGTCAGCGGGATCGGAAGGGGATCAGGCGCCTGAAGTCGCCCCGGATCGAACGCAGGTTCTCGATCAGGTCGCGGGTCTCGGGGTCTTCGCGGTTGACCCGGCTCATCCGATCCTGCAACAGCGCCAGTCCGCACCCGAGAAAGAGTCCCACAAGTCCGGCCAGCAACACCGACTGGGTGCGCCGGGGACTGGAACGATTCAGCGGGGCTTCGGGAGGCTGCAGCACCTCGATCGACACCCGGTTCTCCTGCTCCTCGATCCGGGCCAGTTCGAGCTGCTTGGTCAGCGTGATGAAGACCTCCTCGTGCATGCGACGCTGCCGTTCCAGGCGATCCTTCTCCGACTGCACCTCGGGGGTGGCGATCTTGCGGTTGCGGGCCATGAACGCGGCGAGAGCTTCTGAAGACTTGGCCAGCGCCTTCTCCGCATCGTCCAACTGCTTCTGGACGAACTTGCGGTTCTCCGCAGCCTTGGAATCTCTCGCGGTCTGGTTGTGCTCCACGATCTCGTCCAAGATGGCGGCGGTGATCTCGGCGCTCAGTCGAGCCTCCGCGGCGCCCACGGTGAGTGTGATGATCCTGGGGCTGTTGGTCCCCGGGGGAGCCTTCGAAGCTGTGATCAGCAGATTTTCGTCGAGCGCCTTGCAGCCCCGCAGTACGCGCTCCCGCTCCGTCTCGCCGGGCATGTCCATGAAGGTCAAGAGCTGTTCCTTTCGGCCCAAGGCGTCGATCTGGAACGAGCGCGTGAGAATTTTCTCGAGAAATGTTGGGCTCTCCACCAGGGCCACGTAATAGTCGGCGGACGACGTGTCATCCCCGAGGTCCACGGCGGCACCAGGCGTCCCGGTCAGCGAACTCATGCGGCTGGTCACACCTCGGGAGGTGGAGGGAATGAACTTGGCCACGCTGGTGTAGACCGGCGCAGCCAACAGCACCATGATCACGGTGGACACCACCGTGATCGCCGCCACGGTGATCACGGTCCACCGCCGCCGGAGCAACGCGTTGACGATCGCCAGCGGCCGGATGACCACCTCGTCGGGCGGCGAGGTGTCACCCGATTGTGGCGACCCTCCAGCGGCCTGCTCCGGACCAGGCAGGTTCACTTGGCCTCCGTGTTTGGTCGAGTGGTGACCACCACCACGCTTCCCGCCGGCAGGGCGGGGTTGAACGGCTCGCCTTCCTTGGCACCCAGCATGCTGCCGTCAGGCATGTGCACGACCATGCGCCCCGGATCGGCGTTGGGTGCGAATCCGCCGCACAGGTTGATGTAGTAGCCCATGGGCGCACCGTCGATGAACTGCACCACGGCAGGCTTCATGACCGCACCCTTCACCTCGATCGTGCGCATCCGCTCGGTGTCCCGTTGGAAGGGGATGTCCACCGTGCTCCCGGGTGCCACCACCGGATCCTCACCCTTGGGGACCAGCCGCACCGCGTTGTTGGCGGCCACCACCATCTGTCGGTCCAGATCGGCCTTCTCCAGGTATCCGCCGCACTGCGCGATGTACTGCGAGAGCGTCTGGCCGGTCCGATGCTGCACGGTCAGCGGTCGCGTGACGGCTCCCCGCACCTGGACCGTGCCAGGATTGGTCGGCACGAACAGGCGATCGCCGTTCTTGAGCACGATGTCCTCCGGCCCGCCGGGCGTGCGGAGCGCCTCGGCCAGCTGGATCGTGACCTCGAAGGTCTCCGGCGAGGCGCCCGGCGCCGTGTTCACGATGTTGCGCTTCCGCAGGAGCATGGCCCCCTCGGGCAACGCCTCGGGACGGAGCCCGCCGGCCTTCTTCACCAGGCTCGAGACGGTCTCGTTGCGGTCGGCCAGCGAGTAGTCGCCAGGCAGGAGCACTTCGCCGCGCACGCTCACCACATCCAAGGGCTCCCAGCCAAGCACATTCCGGATCATCACACGGTCGAAGGCCTTGAGCTGGGTCTGCTGTTCCCGGGGCGTCTGCACGAAGTTGGCGGGCACCGGCACCACCAAGGTGGGGTAGATGCGGTCAGGGCGACCTCCCTTCTCGCCGTCGGCCTCGGAACGCGCGATCACCGCCTCCACCTTGTACGCGTCCGGACGCAGTCCGCCGGCGAGCACCACCAGGTCCTCGAGCGTCAGGTCCTCGGCCAGTGCGTAGGTGCCCGGCGCCTTGACCAGTCCGTCGATGGTCACCTCTCGCCGCATGGTCAGGTCGTCGTGGGAATAGATGCGGATGACGTCGGCGTCCTCCAGGGCCATGTTGGCGGTGGGATCGTTGGAGAGCACGCGGCCCAGATCGAAGGCGTAGATCTTCTCGCCCACTCCACCGGGGACCTTGCGGATCACGTGGGCCCGCTCCACGAAGGTGCGCTTCAGGAAGTCCGGATCCTGGAAGCCCCCGAGCGTGAACAGCATGTCGTAGAGGGTCATGTTGCGGGCCAGCTTGTGCTTGCCCGGATTCTTCACATGCCCGGCGAGCGTGACGAACTTGTCCTCGCCCGCCAGACCCCACGCCGACTGCACGAGCACCTCGTCCATCTCCCGCAGCGGGAAGTTGGCGGCGGGGTTGTCCGAGAAGGCGAACTGGCCGTCGGGGCCCTTGGCGTAGAGCGTGGCCAGAGGAAAGGTGATGAGCCGCTTGGTGAAGTCGCTCTCGGTGCGGACCAGGTCGGCGCGCTCCAGGAACGCGTACTCACGCAGCCCCTCGCCCTTGGCGATCAGATCGGAGAGCCGCATGCCCGGCTGCCACTCGTAGGTGCCGGGACGGGTGATGCCGTCCCCGCGGATGGTCACGATGTTCTTGCGGACCTGGATGTTGCGTCCGACCGTGACCACATCCCCGTCCTGAAGGTCGAAGTCGACCTTGGGATCCGCCAGCAGGGCGGCCAGGTCGACATCCAGGAATCGCTCGCCCTGATTCACCTCCGACCGGCGCACCTGCACCTGTCGCAGGTAGGCCTCGGGCGTGGGGCCGCCCGCGAATTCCATGATCTCCTTCAGGCCCTCTTCGCCGACCATCTCGTAGCTGACCGGCCGCCGCACCTCGCCCTTCAAGGACACGGTCTTCTTCTTCAAGGGCACGATGATGTAGTCGCCGGGCTGCAGGCGGATCTTCTTGTAGTCGATCCGGCCCCGAAGGAAGAAGTCGTACAGGTCCACGGTGTCGATCGTGCCGTCGCTCCGGCGGATGCGGATCTCCCGCAGAGAACCGGTGGGTCGCACGCCACCCGCGTTGTGGAGCAGGTTGACCACGTTGGCCACGGCCGCGCTGACGGCGTAGGCACCGGCCTTCTCCACCTCGCCCACGACATAGATCAGCATGGGGCGAATCTGGCCCAGACGCACATCCACGTTCGCCGTGCTCTTCAAGGGCTCCTTGGCGTTGATGTACGCGGCGTAGATCTGGGAGAGAGCGTTCACCAGCATCGGCCGCAGCTCCTTCAGCGTCACGCCATTGGCCTGCACACGGCCCCCTTCGTTGGGAAGTTCCAGGAATCCCCCATCGGAGACCACCAGGTTGAACTTCTCGTTCATCTCGCCCCAGATCGTCACCACGATCTCGTCGCCCGGGCTCAGCAGGTACTGCTCGTCGATCGGGCCCTGGATGATCGCTCCGGCGTTGCCTCCGAAGGTGTCGTAGCCGAAGCCGGGGGCGGAGGTCGAGCCCTCCGCGGCCTTTGCGGCAGCGCCCAGCATGCCACCCACCTGCGTTCCGGCCTGACCGGTGGCGGCGGTGCCCGAGATTGCGGAGCCGGCTGCGTCGCTCGATGCGGTCGCGGCCGCTGGCGCCGCCGCCGGTGCAGCCGAAGCCCCGGCGGTGTCGCTCTGGCCACGGGCCATGTTCACCGGCAGCAGGCCGGCCAGCAGGGTGAGGAGCGCGATCAGGGTCAGGCGAGGCGTCTTCATGGAATTCCTTGGGTCCCGGAGATGAAATGGAATCGTATCGGAGCCCTGGTTTTCACGCGGATCGCGGGCGGTGCTCCACCTGCAGCAATCCCAGCACCCGGCGATCCACACCCGCCGCATTGAACCTTTCCCTGGCCAGGCGAGCCGACTCGGCGCCCATGGCGGTTCGAATCGGAGCCTCCGAACCCAGACCGACCATGGCTTCGGCCAATTCCTCCATCCCACCCACCGGGACCCGCAGGCCGTTCACGCCTGGTTCGACCGTCTCGCGGCAGCCCGGTGCATCACAGGTCAGGATGGGACGCCCCATGGCCATGGCTTCGAGCACGACCTTGCTGGTGCCTTCCCGGTGGCTGGGCAGCACCAGCACGCTGCACGCGGCGATCGCGGGGCGGATGTCCTCGGTTTCGGGAAGGTGATCCACGCCGCCGGCGGCAAGCAGTCGCTTCAGTTCGGAACGGGGCAGGGCGGAGGGATTCGGGTCCCCCCAAGGCCCCATCCAGGCGAAGGTGGCGTTCGGAAGTCTCCGCCGCACCAGGGCGCACGCGCGCAGGTATTCGGAGACTCCCTTCTCCCGAAGGGGCCTGGAGACCATCAGGAACGCGGCGTGGTTCGGCAGGGGGACGGGTTGGAACTGATCCAGGTCCACACCCGAGCCGGGGATCATGTGGACGCGACCCTCCACGGCCGTTCCGATGGCCCCGCCGGCCCGCAGCGCGGCCAGATCCTCCAGGTTCTGGATCAGGATCGCGTCGCAGCACGCAAAGGCCCGCCGGTACAGCCGGCACTTCGCACGCCGCACGAGCCACGCACGAAGACCGGTGTCCATGAAGCCGTGGCCGAGGCCTGTGACCATGCCCACCACCCGTCCCACGCCCGCTCGCCGCGCGGCGACGGTGCCGTAGGCCAGGCACTTGGGGTTGTACGCCAGGACGGCGTCCACGCGCTCCTCACGAAGCACGCGTTCGGTCCATCTGCCGTAGGCCGCATCCTTCCACGGGTTCATGCCTGCGGGGTCGAGCGGAGCCTGGAACAGCCGCACACCTGCGGCGGCAAGGCGAGGTTCGCAAGCCTGGTCGTCGCGTCCGGTGATCGCCACCACCTGGTGACCGGCCGCCTGTGCGGCTCGGATCAAGCTGCCTCGGAAGGCCAGGACGCGGTGGGCATCGCGACCGATCAGGGCGATCCTCATGCCGAGGGTCTCCAGTGGCGGCACCATTGCAGGAGCATCAGCCGGTTCCATGTCCACTCCGGATCGGAGAACCGACCCTCCGCCAGTCGAATCTCCAGGTCGTCCAGCTCGGACCGCTCCACACCTGGCCATGAGGATCGCCGTGCCTGCGTGACCTCCTCGAGGGCCCACGATCTCAAGGGGCCGGCGAGCCACCGACCCAGGGGCACCGCAAAGCCTCGTTTGGGCGCGCCGAGCACCTGCTCCGGCACCTTGCCCTGGAGCAGCCGCCGCAGGATCCACTTGCCCTGTCCGTCGCGCACCTTCATGTGACTTTCCAGCCTCCATGCCTGCTCGATCACCCGGTGATCGAGCAGGGGCACCCGGACCTCCAGCCCGACCGACATGCCGGCCCGATCCACCTTGGTCAGCAGGTCGTCCGGAAGGTAGCCCGTCAGGTCGGCCAGCTGCATGCGCGTCAGGAAGTCCGGAAGCCGCCCCGCAGCGTCCCGGCGCCACCAGGAAGAGCGGGCCGTGGCGCGTCGAAGGGTCAGCGCGTCGTAGGCCGCCTGTTCGGAATCGGCCGCGATCACCGCCGCCCATCGATGAGCGCGTCGACCCACGGGCAGGCCGCGCACGCGCCGCGGAAGCACGGGATCGAGCAGGCGACGCAGCGCGTCCCAGGCGTCCGCTGGCGCCGAGCGCGTCATACCGGCCACCAGCTGGCGAATGGGCCGCGGCGCGGATCGCCAACGCCGCCATGGTCCGTGCGCGAAGACGTGCCGGTGATAGCCCGCGAAGACTTCGTCGCCACCGTCGCCCGACAGGGCCACCACCACGTGATTCCGCATGGCCTGGCTGAGGGCACGGGTGGGCACCTGACTGGCGTCGGCGAAGGGCTCGTCGTGGATCTCCGACATCCGCGGCGCCAGGTTCAGGCATGCATCGGTGCCGACATGGATCCGGTGCAGCCGCGCGCCCAGGGCCTTCGCCGTGGCCGCCGCCAGCCTGCTCTCGTCCAGTTCCGGCTCGTCGAAGCACGCCACGAACGCCTCAGGCGCCGCACCACCCGTCTGGGTCGCCAGGCAGAGCACCGCGGCCGAATCGATCCCTCCCGAGAGCATGACGCCCACCGGCACATCCGAGGCCAGGTTGTCGCTCACGGATGAACGCAAGGCACGATCGGTCGCATCCAGTCGGGCGGCTTCCGTGGACCGCTCTCGGGCGGCACCGTCGGCACATCGGATCGCCTCCTCCATGGCATCCCACCAGATGGTGGTCGCGAAGGCGCCCGAAGTCAGGTCCAGTTCCAGACGCTGGCCCGGCAGGAGATGTTTCACATGCTGCCAGACTGAGGCCGCTCCACTCACGCAGTCATGAGCGGCGTAGCTGGCCATGGCGGTCGTGGCGACCTGGCGGCGGAATCCGGGAATCTGGAGCAGGGCCCGCGGTTCGCTGGCGAACGCGAAGATTTCGGTGCCGGGAATGAGGGTCCATGAAAGCGGCTTCACGCCCACGCGATCGCGGATCAGGTGCAGCTTGCGATCGCGCCGATCCAGCAGTCCCGCCGCGAACATCCCCGCCAGGCGATGCAGCGCGGCCGGCACACCCCACGCCGCCACCGCCTCCACGAGCACCTCCGTGTCGGCATGTCCCCGGAACACGCGGCCCGCCTGTTCGAGTTCCCGCCGAAGGGCGGGAGCGTTGGCGATCTCGCCGTTGAACACGACCAGCCATCGATCGTCCTGCGAAGCCATCGGTTGGCTGCCGGCCGGGGAAGGATCGATCACGCGGAGGCGACGGAAGGCCAGTCCGATGCGGCAGACGGGATCGAACTGGCACCGCTGTTCGTCCGGACCGCGATGGGCCAGCGACGCGGCCATGGCCTCGAGCACGACCGTCTCACGACCGGCGAGCGCTCCGGCGCGGTCGACGAATCCCGCCAATCCGCACATGAAGGCAGTGTAGGTGCGGCCCGGCCGAGTCGATCCACGTTGCAGCCCGCTATCTTCGAATTCCGATGCCCCGCCAGCGCGACCAAGGATCACACCTGCCCCGGAACGCAAGCGCGGCCCGGGCGGAGGTGGGTTGAGCATGTGCGGCCTGGCCTGCGTGATCCGGACCGGAGGTGATGAGGCGCTGCCCGTGGCCCGGGACATGCTCCGACGTGCCCGGCATCGCGGGCCGGATGCCGAGGGCCTGTGCCGCGTGGATGTCGGTCCCGGCCTGGATCTGGCCATGTCGCACGCACGCCTGGCCATCCTCGGTCGTGGGCCACAGGGAGCCCAGCCTTTCGTGCGGGGCCCGATCACGCTGGTCTACAACGGCGAGATCTACAACTTCAGGGCGTTGCGCGATGAGCTCGAGAATCAAGGGATCCGATTCGGCGGAGACGGGGACACGGAGGTGGTGGCCGCGGCGTGGGAGGCGTGGGGTCCCGAGGCGCTGAGCCGACTCGACGGCATGTTTGCGCTGGTGCTCTGGGATGCCCGCTCGCAGCGGGTCGTGGCCGCACGCGACGCCTTCGCCATCAAGCCGCTGCACATGCTTCGCACCGGCAGGGGCATGGCCTGGGCGAGCGAGATCAAGCAGTTCCGTGCCTTGCCCGAGTGGCGGCCGCGCGCCGATCCCGAGATGCTCGGTGCATTCCTGGCGATGGGCCTTCACGACACCGATCCGGTGCGGACCTTCTTCACGGACGTGGAGCGTGTGGAGCCTGGAACGTGGATCGAGGTGCGACTGGAAGGTGGGCGACCGTCTCCGCCGGTCGTCCACCGGTTCGCGAGCGCGGGCCGGGTCCCTGGCGTGTCGGTCAGGAATCGCGTCGAGGCGATCGAACTGGTTCGCCGCGAGGTGCTCGGTGCCGTCGACGACCACCTGGTGTCCGAGGTTCCCGTGGGCAGTTGTGCCTCGGGGGGGACCGACTCCTCGATCGTGGTGGCCGCGGCCTGCCGTCGACTGGGGCGAGGCCTGGATCTCTTCCACGCGCGGACCGCGGTCCAGGGCATGGACGAACTGTCCTATGTCCGGGCGTTGGCCGCCAGGACGGGTAGTCGTGTCCATGTGGTGGACATCACGCCGGACGCCGTCCGGGGAGCGTTCGAAGAGGTCGTCGCTTCGCAGGACGAACCCTTCAGCGACGCCTCGGTGATCGCGCAGTGGCTGCTCATGCGGCGGGCACGGCAGGAGGGCGTGCCCGTGCTGCTCGATGGTCAGGGCGCGGACGAGATGTTCATGGGCTACGCCAAGTACCAGTTCCATCACCTGCAGGACCTGCTTCGGTCCGGACGCATGTGGCCGATGGCCCTGCACATGCTGAGACTGCTCGCCAGCGGCGAGCATGGCGGAGCCAGGTTGTGGAGCAAGATGCAGCGGTACCTGCCGAGGGTCCTCCGGACGGGGGCGACCTTGCCGCTTCCTCCGGGCCTGCCGGGGTCGAGCCCGGCGTGGGAGTCGTGGCGGTCGTCACGGCCCTCGGCCGATCAGGTGGCGCGACGCGACGTGACGCAGTGGAGCCTTCCGCTGCTCCTTCGCTACGAGGACCGCAACAGCATGGCCCATGGCGTGGAGGCGCGGGTGCCGTACGTGTGCTGGCGGGTCATGCGAGCGGCCCGGGCCATCGATCCAGCACTCCATGTGCAGGGCGGCCGAGTGAAGTCGCTGCTCCGGGAGGCGTTCGCGCAGGACCTTCCTGTGGAGATCAGCCGCCGACGCACCCGGCTGGGGTTCGTGACGGCGTGGGGTCGGTGGGTGGAGGAGGGAGGGGCCCTCCACCTGTGGCTTCAAGACAACCTTTCATCCTCGGATCTTGGTGATGCGACAGGCGGTCATCCGGATTCGGGCTTCATCCCACGTCAGGCCAGCGGATCGGCACGGGAAATTCTCATGCGATGGTTGTCGGCGAGGTCGTGGTCCCGTGTCTGGGGCCTCGACGCCCTCCGCGACTGAAGCTTCCGTCATCGGCTGAGGGGCTCAAGATCATCGACCTGGGTCGCGATGACATCGGCGATCGCCAGACTTGCGGTGGCCG
>CAIOTP010000359.1 GCA_903861235.1 uncultured bacterium
CACCTTCTCGGCCGCCAGGCCGGCGTCCCTGCCCGTGGTGCTGGCGATCACCTTCGTGGGCTCGCTGGGCACCGGACTGCTCTGGACCGGCGTGCCGTTCGTGGCCGAGCACGACTTCGCGTTCTCCAAGGCGCAGAACCTGTGGCTTGCGGTCGCCGAAGGCGCCGCCTACGTGGCCGTGGCGTCCTTCGCGGGCGGCATCCTGCGCCGGCTCGAGTCGCGGGCCTCGCCCCGCACCACGCTGCTCATGGTGCTGATCGCGCAGGTGCTCATCTGTCCGCTGCCCTTCCTCGGGGCTCCTGGCGTGGTCGCGGCCGCCGTCGCGGCCAGCGCCAGTTCCGCCCTCATGTGGCCCATCGTCGAGAGCTACCTCTCGTCGGGCCGCCATGGCCACCGACTGCGATGGAGCGTGGGGCTCTTCAACATCGTCTGGACCTCCGCCGTGGCCGCCACCCTGTTCCTCATGGCGCCGCTGTTCGCCACCGAGTGGACCCGCCTGTCGGTGGTCGGCATCGGACCGTGCGCGATCGCGGCCATGCTCTGCCTGCGGTGGCTGCCGCATCGACCGCCGCCGCATCTGGCGGACGCCCAGCACGCGCCCGCACCCGCGGTGTACCGACCTCTGCGTGACGCGACCCGGCTGCTGCTGCCGACCGCGTACCTGCTCATCGGCGCGCTCGGTCCGCTGCTGCCCTACGTGACGACGCGGCTCCAGGTCCCGGCCACCGCGGCCACGCCGCTGGCGGCCACCTGGCTCACCGTGCGCGTCTTCGCCATGCTCGGCATGTGGCGTCTTCCCTTCTGGCACGGCCGATGGGCCACGCTGCTGGTCGGCGCGGCACTCATGGGCGGCGGCTTCGTGGCGACCGCAGGCGCGTCGAGCGTGCCGATGCTCGTCGCCGCGCTCGCCGCGTTCGGAACCGGTCACGCGATCATCTACTACGCGAGCCTGTACTACGCCATGACCGTGGGCCATGCGGAGGTCGACGCCGGCGGCCACTTCGAGGCGCTGATCGGCGGCGGCTATGTGCTGGGTCCCATGGCGACGCTGCTGGGGGTGTGGCTGGGTGATGGCGAGCAGTTCTTCGCCCTGGCGCTGGCGGCCCTCGCGGCCGGGCTGGCCGCGAGGGAATGGCTTCGCTGGCAGCGCCGACCCATTTCCTGAATTTCCTCGATCGGTTGCTTGGAAACGTGCCGACGCGGGCTATCTTGATCGCATGAAGTCCATCGCCGCCATCCTGACCTTGTCTTTCTTCGCGATTCTTTCCTGCCCGGCCCGGGCCCAGAGCAACTGCGAACGAAAGGCGGCCGATCTCGACCAGAGCGGCGTCGTGGATGCCGGCGACATCTCCGTCATGCTGCTCCTGTTCGGTGCGGTGGACCCCTGCTGCGGGCTCAACTGCGACGACGGCGATCCCAACACCGTCGACACGTGCGTGAACGGCGTGTGCCAGCACATCAATCCGTGCGACGACGGGGTGCCGTGCACGATCGACTCGATCGATCCCAAGACAGGGGCCTGCACCCACACCATGCGCAACTGCGACGACGGCAACGGATGCACGAACGACTCGTGCAATCCCGTCACCGGCCTCTGCCAGCACACCTACGCGGCCTCGGGAACGGCCTGTTCGGACGGCAACGCGTGCACCTACGGCGACGCATGCGTGGGCGGATCGTGCTACGGGATCCAGCGCAACTGCAACGACAACAACCCGTGCACGACGGATTCGTGCGATCCAGCCGTCGGCTGCATCAACACTCCGATTCCGGGCTGCGTCAACATGCTGCAACCGAGCCGCATGACCGCCCTGGCACGGTGCGCCGACACCGTCTGCGAGATCATGCCCAGCTGCTGCTCGGCAGACTGGGATGCCGTCTGCGCCAGCGTCTCGACCACCGTGGACGCCTGCGGCGACGCGGCAAGCGTCCAGGCCTCTCTCGAGACGGCCGAGGCGGAGTCAGCCGCGGCCGCGGAACTCGCGGCGATCGACGCGGCCAGGGCACGCTCCGCGAAGGCCCCGGCCCCGCGCGGACGCTGACGGACCGCGCGAACCTCACTCCGCCGCGCCGGTCTTCGCGTTGCACGCCTTCAACGCCGCCAGGGCCGCTTCACGCGCCTGCGCGTGGTCCACGATCGGCGCCGGATAGCCGCTGCCGGCGGTGGCGAGCGGCGCCTCCCAGGGACGGTGCACCAAGTCGGCGGGCACCTTCGTGAGTTCGGGCACCCATCGCTTCACGTAGGCGCCTTCCGCGTCGAACTTCTCTCCCTGCAGCATCGGATTGAAGATCCGGAAGTACGGCGCCGCATCCGCGCCGCAGCCGGCGCTCCACTGCCACCCCAGCGTGTTGCTGGCCAGGTCCGCGTCGACCAGGGTGTCCCAGAACCAGTCCGCGCCGTGCAGCCAGTGCTGTCGCAGGTGCTTCACCAGGAAGCTGCTCACGCTCATGCGCACCCGATTGTGCATCCAGCCGGTGTGCCACAGCTGCCGCATGCCCGCGTCGATCAGCGGGTAGCCCGTCCGGCCGCGCTGCCACGCCTTGAGAGCCTTGGCGTTCTCCTGCCACGGAAAGTCGCGGAACTCCGGCCGCAGCGGGTTCTCCGCGGTGGTCGGGAAGTTGGCCAGCACATGCCACCCGAACTCGCGCCAGCCCAGTTCGGCACGGAACTTGTCGGCGTTCGTGCGAAGAGACTTGTCGCCCGCCTGCAGCCGGCTCTCGACCGCATGCCACACCCGCCGCGGCGACACCTCGCCCCAGGCCAGATGCGGGCTCAGCATGCTGGTGCCGGGCGACCCCGGCAGGTCGCGGCCCACCGCGTAGTCCGACATGGGACCGTCCAGGAACACCTTCGCCTTCCGCGCGGCGCCGGCCTCGCCCGGAGTCCACGCCTCCGAGAGGCCAGCATCCCAGGCGATCGAAGGCTGCAGTCCGAGCGAGGCCACGGGCACGGAGGTCGGCCACGCGGCGGGACCCGGAATCGCCTTGGGCGCCGGTTTTGCCTGCGCGGGCGGCTCCTGAGCCATGCAGTTCTTCCAGAACGGCGTGAACACCTTGTATGGCACGCCAGTGCCCGTGCGGATCACGAAGGGATCGAACATCAGGTTGCAGAGGAAGCGATGGAACGAGAGCCCCGCCTCGCGGCACGCCTTCTCCACGCGGGCTTCCTCCTCCACGGCCCAGGGCTCGAAGCGACGATTGCAGGCCACCGCACCGGCACCCGTGGCCTTGGCGATCGCCACCAGTTCGGTGGACGGATCGGCCGCGCGCACCACCAGGCGGGAACCCACCTTCTCCAGGGAATCCTGCAGCGACGTCAGCGACCGGTGCAGCCACCACCGGCTGGCGCCTCCGGGCGCCCAGCGGCCCGCCGCCTGAGGATGCCAGCAGAACACGGGCACCACCGGCTCGCGGGCGGCCACCGCGAAGCCCAGCGCCGGCTGGTCGTCCACTCTCAGGTCGTTTCGGAACCACACGATCGTGCCTGCCATGGTCAGTCCCTCACGCGGCCCAGTTCGAACGCCAGCGCCTGCTCGAGCCGAGGCAGGTCGAAGCGGAAGCCATGATCCAGCAGCCGACGAGGCTGCACGAAGGCGCCCCGCAGGAGCAGCTCACGGCCCATCTCGCCGAAGAGCGCGGACACCACCGCGGCAGGCAGCGGCGCAAACGCCGGTCGTCGCAGCACGCGTCCCAGCGCACGACCGAAGTCGGCGTTGGACCGAGGGTCGGGCGCGACCGCGTTCACCGGCCCCGCGATGCGACCGTCACGGATGCAGTGCATGACCGCCGCCAGCAGGTCGTCGAGCGCGATCCAGCTCATGCCCTGACGCCCCGTGCCCACCGGCCCACCGAGACCCAGCGAGAACGGCGTGCGAAGCTTGGCCAGCACGCCGCCCGCGGCCGTGAGCACCAGGCCGATGCGCAGGTGCACCACCCGGATCCCCGCCAACTCCGCGGGCTTGGTGGCCTCCTCCCAGGCCTGACAGGTCTCGGCCAGGAAGCCGACGCCTGCGGCGCTTTCCTCGTCGAGCGGTTCCGGGCCGCGCGAGCCGTAGAACCCGATGGCACTCGCGGCGATCAGCACCTTCGGCTTCACGGGCAGGGCCGCGATCGCCTCGGCCACCTGCCGCGTGCCTTCCACCCGGCTCTGCCGGATCGCCCGCTTGCGGTCCGCGCTCCAGCGGCGATCGGCGATGTTTTCGCCGGCCAGGTGCACCACCGCGTCCACGCCGTTCAGGAACTCCGCATCCAGCCGGCCTTTCTGGGTGTCCCACGCCACATCGAGCCGCTCGCGGTCCACCGCTCCCCGCACGATCCGCCGCACCTGATGGCCGCCGGTGGTCAGGAACGCACTCAGCTGCCGCCCCACCAGGCCGCTGGCCCCGCTCACCGCCACGCGGAGCGTCTCGCTCCCGTACTCGGCATGACGCCGAAGGTCGTTGGCCGTGCGTCGGTGGCGCCACGCGAAGGTCCGCTCCAGATCGCCGCGGATGAGCGGACCGCCCACGAGGGCGCCGAGCGCCCCCAGCGGAAGCTGGTAGGTGACATGGTCCTCGAGCGTGCTCCGGCCGTCCTCGTGGGGCAGGAAGCGGTGCTCGTGGACCCATTGGGCGAAGGGTCCGCGCTCCTGGCGATCCACGAACCCGCGGCCCGGCTCCACCCGCTCGTGGCGTGCCAGCCAGTCCACACGCACGGGCCCCTTGCGAAGCCGAAGCGTGACCGTGGAGCCGTCGGCGATGCCGCCCGAAGCCGACAGCACGCGCGCGTTCTCCCATGGGGGCACCAGTCGCTGCAGCGCGCCCTCGCGGAAGTGCCAGGCGGCGAGCGCCTCCACCGGAGCGGGCATGATGCTGGATCGGACAAGCGTGGGCATGAAGGGCACGCTACCGGAACGGCAGCGCCTCCGAGGGTTCGAGCCGCCTGCCCTGCACCAGCAGGTCACGAACGTGCACGAAGGTGGCGTGGTCGGCCTTCCGCTTCTCCGCCGCCCTTCGCCGCAGCGAGCCCATGACCAGCTTCATGCGCGGATTCGCCCGGAGCTTCTCCTCGTGGCGACCCAGGAAGTCCCAGTAGAGCGGCGTGACCGGACAGTCCTTGCCCGGCTTGAACGCGCATCCGCCGCAGTAGTCGCTCATGCCGTCGATGTAGGCGCTGCCGGCAACGTAGGGCTTCGTGGTCATCACCCCTCCGACCGCATAGGTGGCCATGGCGAGCACGTTGGGTTCCACCACCCAGTCCCAGGCGTCCATGTAGGCGATCCAGAACCAGTCCG
>CAIOTP010000360.1 GCA_903861235.1 uncultured bacterium
GCGTGATGCTGCCCTTCTGGGCCCGTTCCACCAGCTCGTCGAGCTTCGCGTCGTTGAAGCGCTTCCACCAGTCGTTCAGGTCGGCGTCCGCGTCCATGCGGACCTGGGCCGGCTCCGGCGTCTTGAAGGTCTCGGGCAGGAGCGGCGCGGGTCGCTGGTATTCGGGCCCGACCATGCAGCCGCCGACCAGGGCGAGGATCGCCGCGGACAAGCGGCGACACCAGGTTCGGGACGGGCGGAGCATCGCGTGATACTAACGGAATTCAACCGGTACATTCGGACGATGCTCGCAGGCTCCTCCCTCCACGCCGAACATGCCGGACGCTCACGGCTCTGGCTGAGCCTCATGGCGGTCGCCCTGATCCTGCAGATCTCCGCCCTGGTGCTTCCCTTCATGCAGGTCAAGATCTTCATGAAGGACCCGCAGACCTTCTCCCTGCTGCACACGGTGAAGCTCATGTGGGACGAGGGCCTCTGGGTGATCGCCATCCTGATCACCGGGTTCAGCGTGATCTTCCCGTTCGTCAAGATCACGCTGCTGCTGAGGGCCTGGCTCTGGATGCGGCCCGGCCCGGGCCGGACGCGGCTGCTGGAGTGGATGGGCCGGCTGGGCAAGTGGAGCATGCTGGACCCCTTCAGCGTGCTGGTGCTGGTGCTGCTGGCCAGCGACCAGTGGGCGGTCACGGCCACCACGAACCTGGGGGTCTACGCGTTCCTGACCGCGGTGGCCACCACCATGTGGCTCTCCATCGCCGCGAGCCACCTGGACGCCGCGCGGATCCGGGAGCACGAGCACCGCGATCACCGCCGGCAGTCGCTGGCTCGACGCAGCGGGCGGTGGGGCGTGGCGGCCATCGCGTCCATCCTGCTGGCCATGACCTGCTTCGCGTTGACGCTGCAGGTGCCCTTCCTGCGCATCAACCAGTTCCTGCTCACCGACGAGGCCTACGGCGTGCTCAAGGTGCCGCTGACCATGCTGCACGAGCGGAACTGGCCGCTGGCGTTCCTCTCTCTGGTCTGCCTGATCCTCATGCCGGCACTGGTGCTGGTGGCCGAACTGGCCGCCTGGCTGGTGCCGGCACGTCCCCGCATGCACCTCTGGCGCCGAAGATGGATCTCGCTGGCCCGCGAGTGGTGCATGCTGGACGTGATGAGCCTTGCGCTTGGACTCTTCCTTCTGGAGGGCCAGAAGTTCATCCGCACCGACGTGGAGCACGGACTGTGGCTGCTGGTGGTGGCTGCGCTCTCGCTCTGGCTCTCGGGATGGATCCTGGGTCGTGCGGCCGAGGCCGGCGTGCGCCGAATGGACGCCGCACAAGCCTGATCAGGCCGCCGAGTCCCGCTCCTGCAACAGCTGGGCTGCGATGCTCACCGCGATCTCCGCCGGGGCGTTCGTGCCCAGCGGAAGGCCGAGCGGGCAGCGGATCGCCTGGACGATGGCTTCCGCGAAACCCTCCTTCGACAGCGTGCTCCGCATGGTGCGGGCCTTCGCTTCGCTGCCGATCACGCCGACGAAGCGAGAGCGGCCCTCCTGCAGCAGCCGGCGCACGATCGGAAGGTCCGTGGCGTGCCCCTGCGTCATGCAGAGCACGAAGGCCCCGCGGGGCAGCGTGGACACCAGATCGGCCGGTTCCGCGGCGACCTGCGTGCGGAGGTTGGGCCGCGAGGGCAGCCGACCGAGCCACTCGGGGCGCGGGTCGATGCAGACCAGGTTGCAGTGGAAGGTGGAGAGCAGCGCGACCGTGGCC
>CAIOTP010000361.1 GCA_903861235.1 uncultured bacterium
AACTTCGCTTTCCTACGCCGGTCCGAACCGGATCAGGTTCCACGGGTGCTTCTCAGCATTCACCCCCATAATGGCGAATGCGCCCCGAGCGATTTGCCGATGGTATCAGGCGTTCGGTTCACCCGACATGAGCCGAGTTCGTACAAGTGTCGAATTGAACGCTTCTCTCATGCGTTGACAGTGGTCGTGCCGGGATCGTTCCCGTAAGACGCTTGTCGCTCTTGTCGGTCAAACAAGGAACTCTCGAACGCCATGCCGCTGATGAATCTTCCACCCTCCGAACAAATCGCCTCCCGGGAGCTGCTCGACGCTGCGGACCTGAAGATCGTGGAGGCCCTGCGCGAGAACGGCCGCATGAGCGGCCGCGACATCGCGGATCGATCGGGGATCTCCGAGGCGAATGTCAGTCGGCGACTCACCAAGCTGGTGGACGAGGGCGCCCTTCGTGTCTGGGGCTTTGTGCCACCTGCGCTCATGGGTCTGCAAGCGCACGGCATGCTCATGCTCCGCTGCAAGGGTGATCCAGGTCCGACCGGGAAGCGGCTCGCCATGCATCCGCACATCCACTGGTGCGGCTCCATGTTCGGCGCCTTCGACCTGGTGGTCTACTACGCCGTGGCTCAGGCATCCGACACCGTCACCATGATCGACGAGATCATGGGGGCCGACAGCAATCTGGCCTCCATTCTTGTGGCACCGATCCTGGAGGTCTGGTCGCCGAACGAGATCGCCAAGGTGGGCCCGGTCACGCCCGTGACCCGGCGAAGCAACGATCACGAGTTCGACACGGTCGACCGCGGCATGATC
Organism: uncultured bacterium; assembly: GCA_903861235.1. Taxonomy (GTDB): domain Bacteria; phylum Planctomycetota; class Phycisphaerae; order Phycisphaerales; family SM1A02; genus SYAC01. The sequence continues at coordinate 808 of CAIOTP010000361.1, forward strand.
CGACGCCTGCAGCGCGACGGCCGGGCAAGCTTTGCCGACCTGGCCGAGGCTGCCGGCATCTCCGCCACCAGCGCGGCCGACCGCTTCCGACGGCTCCAGGCCGCGAATGTCATCCAGATCGTGGCTCTGCCGGATCCCGCGCGCATGGGTGATCTGGTCCAGGGCACGGTCTGCCTTCGGATCAACGGCTCCATCCGCTCCGTCATGGATGGCGTGGCCAAGCTGGGCAAGTCCGGCTGGATCTGCGCGGCCGGCGGTCCCTTCGGGATCATCGCGGACTTCTTCGTGAAGGACGAGGCACAGATGAACACGTGGCGTTCCTCCATCCTGCAGCTGCCCGGCGTGGCCGGCGTGGAGATCTGCCTGAACCGGCAGATCCATCGCCACGACTATGCCTGGGACTTCGTGGACCCCGTGCCGGCAAAGTGAGCCCGGCAGCCCCGGGCTACGCTGCCCGCGTGTCGGCCATCTCCCTGACATCGATCCAGGACGCGGCACGTCGGCTTGAACGCCTGGTGCGCCGGACGCCCCTGCTGGACGGTGGTGAACTCTCGCGGGAAGTTGGGTGCGAGGTTCGCCTGAAGATGGAGTCCATGCAGCGCACCGGCAGCTTCAAGTTCCGTGGCGCCTCCAACGCCGTGGCCCTGCTTCCTGAAGCCACCACCGGAGTGGCCACCCATTCCAGCGGCAATCACGCCTTGGCGCTCGCCACCGCGGCGCGATCCCGGGGTTTCTCATGCACGGTGGTCATGCCCGTGGACGCTGCCGCCTCCAAACGACGGGCGGTGCTCGAAGCCGGGGCGGGCATCGTGGACTGCGAGCCCACGCTCCAGTCGCGCGAGGCCACGCTGGCCCGCGCGGTGGCCGCCAGTGGAGCCGCCGTGGTGCCTCCCTTCGACCACGCGGACGTGATCCGCGGACAGGGCACGATCGGCCTGGAGATCCTGGAGCAGTGGCCCGAAGTCGACGCCGTGGTGGTGCCGGTGGGTGGCGGCGGCCTGATCGGCGGCATCGCGGCGGCCGTGAAGGGACTGAAGCCGGGCATGGCCGTGATCGGCGCCGAGCCCGCCAGCGTGGACGATGCGGCTCGAAGCAAGTCGAGCGGCGTCCGGCAGCCTGCGACCAACGCCAGGACGCTGGCGGACGGCCTGCGCGCCAGCCTTGGCGAGCTGACCTTCCCGCTCGTGCGTGAGCATGTGGACCACATCCTGACCGTGGAGGAGGCGGACATCGCCCGCTGGATGCGGTTCGCCTTCGAGCGCCTGAAGCTGGTGATCGAGCCGAGCGCCGCCGTGGGCGTGGCCGCCGCCGCCAGCGGCAGTTTCCGCGTCCTTGCCCGTCAGGCGGGCTGGCGACGCGTGGTCCTTGTCATCTGTGGCGGCAACGTGGACCTGGACCGCCTGCCCTGGCTGTGAGCCGGGTCACTCGATCGCGTTCGGCAGGCTCTCGTCGAGGATGGTGAGCAGCCAGCCGAAGAACAGCAGCAGGTGCAGCAGGCCGTGGACCGTGTTCACGCGGCCGCGCATGAGCGTGAGCGAGCTCACCAGGAAGGTGGCGGCCAGCAGTCCGATGTAGGGGGTCTCCAGACCGAGTTCGGGGTCGAGTCCGGTCAGTGCCCGCACGCCGAGCACCGCGGGCACCGTGAGGCCGATGGTGGAGACCGCGCTGCCCAGCAGCACATTCACCGATCGCTGCATGTCGCCGCGGTCGCTCGCCTTGATCGCCGCCAGGCCTTCGGGTGCAAGCACCATCATGGCGATGAAGACGCCGCCGAAGCCGCTGGGCAGGTGCACGGCCTGCAGCATGGGCCCCACCCGACCGGCCATGCACTTGGCCCCCAGCACCACGATCACCAGCGAGATCACCATCAGCACCGTGCTGCGACCGATCGGCACCGCGTGGGCCGCCGCGCCGTGCCCGTGCTCCTCCTCCACCGCGAAATAGCCGCGGTACCGGGAAGTCTGCATCCACAGGAAGGCCAGGTACACCCCCAGGCAGCCGCCGGCCACGAACACCTCCATGCCGTTGGTCATCCAGCCTCCGGGCTCGCTGGTTCCCAGACGAGGAAGGACCAGCGCGAAGAAGCCCATGGCCACGATGAGCGGCAGGTACATGGACGACGCGTCCGGATTGAAGCGACGCTCGTGCTGTGACCAGGTGCCCACGAGGATGCACCCGCCCACCAGCCCGTTCAGGATGATCATCAGCACCGAGAACATGCTGTCGCGCGCCACCGTGGGATCGCCGCCACTGCCCAGCATGAACGCGCAGACCGAGGCCACCTCGATGGTGATCGCCGACACGGTGAGCACGATGGTGCCCAGCGGCTCGCCAAACCGCTCCGCCACACGATCCGCATGCGCCATGGCGCGGAAGGCGCACACCACCGTGCATGTCAGAAGCCAACCCGACCACGCCGCACCCGCGAAGGAACTGGCCGCTTCCGCCGGCCCCAGGCCCAGCAGCCCAGCACCGGCCGTGAGAGCGCCGACGATCAGCACCAGGTCGGGCGTCCACCGCAGCGGAGCCCTTCGAAGCCGGAAATCCATGCCGGTACCGTAACCGAATCAGTCCACGGAGGCGGCCTTGGCATCGATCATGCGCTGCAGCCGATCGATGCGCTCGACATGACGGTCCACCTCGGGTTCGAGCACCCGAAGGGCCTTCAGGTGCCGCATGGCCACGGACAGTTCGCCGGCCTCGATCGCGATCGCCGCGGCCAGTTCCCGGGTGGCGGGGTCGTAGCCGTCGATTCTCGCGGCCTTCTCGACGGCCGCGAGCGCTTCGGCGGGCCTCTGGTCCGCTCGGAGAAGCCGGGCGATCTCCAGCGCGTAGGCCGGATCCCGCTCCTCGAGCGCATCCAGTCGCCGAAGATGCTCCAGTGCCGAACCGCCGGACGAACTCGACCTGGCGGCGGCTTGCAACTGATCCGGCCACGGGTCCACAGGCCGGGACTTTCCGTAGGCGGTCAGCAGTTCCAGCGTGGCCATGTTGAGCTCGGGCTGATCCTTGAGCCTTCGCCGGATCTTCAGTTCCAGCAGGTCGGGGTGCCCCGGATGCTCCGAAAGCCATGCGTCGAGCATCTCGTCGGAGATGCGGGCCGCCGGAAGCCGAGGGGCAGGCCACTTCGACGCGGCCAGCGGCTGACCTGAGGCCGGCGCTCCGCAGGCGCCGGCCAGCGCCTTGGCGACCGCCTCGGTCCGGTCCATGCGAGCCTCGGAGGATCGATCCCGAAGTTCGGGATCCGCCTGTCGCGCCTTCTCCATGAACTCGTCCATGGTCGGGCTGTTCAGGAAGCCCCAGGCCTTGACCTGATCCCGGGCCCAGACCAGGAAGTCCTTCATGAAGACCTGGGGCGGAACGCCAAGCACCGCCTGCATGGCCACCGGTTCGTCGTCACCCGCGCGAGAGCGGTCGAGCAGCCGTGGGATCACGTCCCGGCCCCACCGCTGCTCCATGTACTGCACCATCCAGTGACCCTGTGCGTAGGCCAAAGCGCGGTCCTGAGGTGTCTCAGGTCGCACGAACGCCCACTTGATCCGATCCAGCGGGAAGAGCCGCCCCGCCGCCAATGCGCGGGAGAGCATCTCGCAGGTCTGCATGGTCCGGGGCCGGGTCTCCACCCGCACCGCCAGCGCCTCGGTCAGCCAGTGCGGGATCCGGTTGTCGGTCTGGCTCAGGGTGACGGTGTGGGCGTACTCGTGTCGGAGCACCTCCAGCCAGTCGAAGTTGCCCAGATGCTTGCGGGGGTTGCCCCGGCGGGGCGCCTCCAGCGCAATGACCGGTCCGGTGGAGGCCGCCATGGTGTGGATGCCCGGCATGCCGGTGATCCGAACCGCGAAGAACTCGTGATCGGGCAGCAGCTCGATGGTGGTGCGCTGGCTCGGCTCGTGGCCGAACCAGCCTGCCACCTGGGCATGCATCCCCTCGAGCGCCACGGCCATGTCCTGGGCCACGGCCTCGTCCACTCCGGGCTTCACACGGATGCGGAAGTGCGGCGTCTCGATCGTGCGGTATCCGGCCATCTCGTCGAGAAGCCAGCGGCCGAAGGCGCTCCGCTTGTCGAAAGGATCAAGCTCCGCCGCCTCACGGAGCGCCTCGCGTGCCTCCGCATCCCGGCCGGTCTGGAGCATGAGCTGGCCCAGCTCGCCGCGCGGCTCG
>CAIOTP010000362.1 GCA_903861235.1 uncultured bacterium
ACCCTGGTCGGCTGGGGCAACAACGGAAACGGCCAGACGAACACCCCCGCGGGCCTTGCCAACGTCTCGCAGGTCGCCTGCGGCTACGCACACACCTACGCCCCGCTGCCCGCCACCGACGCCAACGGCAACAACCGCCCCGACACCTGCGACCTGCTCGACGACCCATCCCTTGACCGCGACGGCAACGGCGTGATCGACGCGCTCGACATCCTGCGCAACCCCGCTCTTGACTGCAACCGCAACGGCGTGCTGGACATGGCCGACCTGCTCGACCACCCGGAGTGGGACTGCAACGGCAATGCAAGGGTCGACAGCTGCGACTTCGCCAGGGGCGAGCCCGACGACAATCTGGATGGCCATCTGGACGCCTGCTCCTACGCGAAGGGCGACCTTGACCTGAGCGGGCAGGTGGACGCCGCAGACCTGAGCATCATCCTGCTGTATTTCGGAGAGCTCAATCCACCCTTCGGCGATCTGGACGGCGACGGCGAGATCAGCGGCGGCGACCTGGGCTCGCTGCTGGTGCTGTTCGGACCGGTCACCTGGCCGTGAGCGACCCCGGTCTCCCGGAAGGGCTGGCCACCCGCTCCAGAGGCAGGCTGTCGGCATGGCCTCATGGGCGGCCTGCCGAACCCGTATAATCGTCCCCCTTCGCCCCATCGCGGGGCCCCTTCACACCCAGGACGAACCATGAGCAACGCCACCGCCGAACTGGCCCCCGAAGTCAAGGTCGAGGACGCAGGCCCCGCCTGCAAGCGCATCACCATCACCGTGCCTGCCCAGGCCGTGGATGCCCGCATCGAAAGCAGCTTCGGCAACATCCAGAGCGAGGCCCAGCTGCCCGGCTTCCGCAAGGGCAAGGCCCCCCGCCATCTGATCGAGCGGCGCTTCGGCGACGGCGTGATCCAGGAGACCCGCTCCCAGCTGCTGAGCGAGAGCTTCTCCAAGGCCGTGGAGAAGCACAAGCTGCGTCCGGTGGGCGATCCCACCCTGCCCGAGGGCGCCACCGCCCCGGAGATCGCTCGCGGCAAGCCCTTCAGCGTCACCCTCGAGGTGGAAGTGGCGCCGGAGTTCACGCTGCCCAAGACCGACGGCATGGAGGTCCTGCGTCCGGTCTTCGACATCACCGACGAGCATGTGGCCGCCGAGATCCGCCGCCAGGGCTATCGCTTCGGCACGCCCGAGCGCATCACCGGTCCCTTCCAGGCGCTGGACCGCCTGCTCTGCGACGCCAAGGCGTGGAAGGGCGGCGAGAGCGAGCCCTTCTTCAACATGGACCGGGCGCTGGTCGTGGTGCCCGACACCATGGACGAGGGCAAGGGCGCCCTTCTGGGCATTCTGGTGGACGACCTGAGCAAGCATCTGGAAGGCCGCAAGGTGGGCGACACCATCGAGGTGAAGTCCAAGGCCCCCGAGAATCACGAGCGCGAGGACCTGCGTGGCCAGACCATCCGCTTCGAGCTCAAGGTCACCGACGCCGACCGCATCGAGCCCCTGCCCCCGGCCACCCTGGCCGAACGCCTGGGCGTGGAGACCGAGGAGAACCTGAAGGGCCAGGTGCGGCTCATGCTGGAGCGCAAGCGCGATGCCGAGCAGCGCGGCGCCGAGCGCGAGCAGGTGGCCCGCAAGCTGACCGAGCTGGTGGACTTCGACCTGCCCGCGCGGCTGAGCGCCTCGCAGATGATGCGGAGCCTGGAGATGGCCCGCATGGAACTGCTGCAGCGTGGCGTGGAGGCCGAGCAGGTGGAGACCCGCCTGGCCGAGATGCGCGGTGCCAGCGAGACCGACACCAAGCGCCGCCTGAAGCTCTTCTTCATGCTGGCCCGCATCGCCGAGGAGCAGGGCGTGCAGGTGAGCGAGGCCGAGCTCAACGGACGCATCGCCGGCATGGCCGCCCAGCGCGGCGTGCCCGCGGCGCAGGTCCGCGGCGACCTGGAGAAGGCCGGTCGCCTGAACGACCTGGCCCTGTCGATCCGCGAGCAGAAGGTGCTCGACCGCATCCTGGACAAGGCCACCCTGACCGACATCCCCGCCGAGAAGTGGAACGAGATGGAGGAGCAGCGGCGGCAGGGTGACGCGAAGGCCAAGGGCGGCAAGAGCGGCAAGGCCAAGGGCTGATCACCCACCATGCAGGGCGGCGGCTCGGGCGACCTCTTCACACGGCTGCTGCCCTGGATGGGCGGACTGCTGGTGCTGGCGGTGGCCGGTGGCCTGCTGATGCTGTGGACCCGCCGCATGGCGGTCGGCCAGGACGCGCCCGGTCTGTCGCACGGCTTCGGACTGGACGACCTCGAGGGCATGAAGGCTCGCGGCGAACTGAGCCCCGACGAATACGAGCGGGCCCGCCGCAAGCTGGTGCAGCGCGAGGCGTCACGCCTGAAGCGCGCGGACGCGGCGTCCGGTAAGGGCCGGTGAGCGGAACAGGCGGAAGTTGGGCCGGCAATCGGGGAACGCGAAGTTGGAACCGGTAGACTGCTGCGACACACTCCCGGAAGGTCACCCGACATGAGCAAGCAGCCCCCCAAGCCCCGGCCCGACTCCCCCACCACGCCCGAGGCCGCCCAGGGCGGCGGTCGGAGGCGTGACGATGTCGGCGGCCCCACGGCGCCCAGTTCCGGTGGTCCAGGCGCGCCGGGCGGCGGCGACGGCGGCTTCCGCGGCCGCAAGGTGACCACCTGCAGCTTCTGCGGCAAGACCAGCCGCGAGGTCGGCCCCATGGTCGAGGGCCCCAACGACGTCTACATCTGCAGCAACTGCACGGACCTGTGCCAGAACATCTTCACGCAGGAGACGCGCCGCGTCCGCGGCGCTCGGCCGCAGTTCGGGCAGATCCCCTCGCCCCGCACCATCAAGGAATTCCTGGACCAGTACGTGATCGGCCAGGACATGGCCAAGCGCGCGCTGGCGGTGGCCGTGCACAACCACTACAAGCGGCTCACGCAGATCGACGCCGAGAACGCGCCGTGCGAGCTCGACAAGAGCAACGTGCTGCTGATCGGACCCACCGGCACCGGCAAGACCCTGCTGGCCCGCACCCTGGCCCGCATCCTGAAC
>CAIOTP010000363.1 GCA_903861235.1 uncultured bacterium
CAGCCGCTCCGCCATGTCCCGTTGCCGCGGATCGCGGTCACAGCTGCCCTTCTCCAGGCGGACCGCCTGGCCGTCCGGAAGCACCACATCGAGCGCCAGCAGGTTCTCCACGGTGCGGCCGTGGATGATGCTCCGCGCACCGGCCGAGTTGTTGCCGATCATGCCGCCGAGCGTGGCATGGCTGCTGGTGGCCACGTCCGGGCCGAAGAGCAGGCCGTGCGGCGCCAGCGCCGCGTTGAGCTGGTCCAGCGTGACCCCCGGCTCCACGTCCGCCTCCAGGGCGGCGGGGTCGATGCGCCGGATGCCGCGACAACGGGCGCCGAAATCCAGCATGACCGCCAGATTCACGCACTGCCCCGCCAGGCTGGTGCCTCCGCCTCGGGGCAGCACCGGCAGTCCTCGCTCGGCGCAGAATCGCATCACCCGCTCGGTCGCCTCGACCCGGTCGAGCACCACCACGCCGATCGGCTCCACCTGGAAGATGCTCGCGTCGGTCGCGTAGAGCATGCGGTCATGTCGACCGAAACGCACCTCGCCCACGCCCAGCGAACGCAGTTCCCGTGCCAGCCGCTCGCGATCGCCCTCGTCCTGCGGCAGCACGCGAAGGTGCAGAGCGGCGGAGGAAGACTGGAGCGTGCTCATGGCTGCGGACGGATGGTATCCCCGCGTTGCTCCGGGGTCGCCTCGACCTCGTGCTCACCGGGCCGCGTCGCCGGGCGGGGCGGCGCCGCGGGCTTGTCCGGCATCACGGCCTCCAGCCGACCGACGCGCGGCCGGCCCTCCACCGGTGGCTCGAAGATCCCGCTCTCCGGCTCGGCATGCTCGAAGCGCATGCGCCACTCGATCCACGCACCCTCGGGCACACGCGGGCCGGCGTCGATTCTTCGCACCGCCTCCACCAGCCGGGCATGCGGCGAGCCACGGAATCGGAGCACCCAGGAGCCGTGGTCCCCCTTCAGCCGCACCACCTGGTCCTCGTCCTCCCGCACGGCCTGCTGCAGCACCAGGGTGCCGGCGGCGGGGTCCATGTCGGCGGGCCAGCGGTCGGCAGCAAGAAGCAGCATGGCCGGTTGCGGCCAGGGCATCTCGGCGAAGGCGGCCTGCCAAGCGGCCAACGCCGCGGAGCCCACGGGCTGGTCGATCGCCGTGGAGCCGGCCTGGTGCGCGGCACGGAGCCTGCCCTCGGCCAGGGCCACCGTCAGGCCGCCCTGCCGCAGGGCCAGACGAGGTCCTTGCGGATCCCAGGCGAGCACGCAGGGTTCCGCCAAGGCGGCGGATTCGGCCTGACCCTCGTGCACCACCACCTGTGTCGACACCGCCGCGCCGTCGCCGCGCTCTTGCCACGCGCGCAACAGGGCCTTCGCGTCCACCTGCGGCCCGGCCGTCAGGGCCAGGGCCAGCAACGGGACCACCGGCATCAGCCCTTGGGCTGCGCCGCCAGCGCCGCCTCGGTGGCCTTCTTCAGGTCATCGACCAGCGTGGGCGAGAGACCCGTGTGCACGTCGGCCACGCGGCCCTGCGGGTCGATCACCACGGTGAAGGGAATTCCCTGCACGCCGTAGGCTCGAGAGAGCTGGTCGTCGCCGTCGATCAGGGTGGGGAAGCTGAAGCCCTTGGACTTCCAGAAGCCCGCGATCTTCTGCACACGCTGCTCCGGTCCCTCGTCGTTCTCCATGGTGTTGATGGCGAAGACCTTCACCGGCTTGCCGGCGGACCACTTGGCGAACTCGTCGATCTTCGGAAGGCCCTTCATGCAGGGACCGCACCAGGTGGCCCAGAAGTCGATCACCACCACCGAGCCCTTGAGGTCGGTCAGCGAGACCTCCTTGCCCTCCGTGTCCTTGAGCTTGAACTCGGGCGCGGGCTCGCCCACCTCCAGCGCCTGCTGCAGCGCCTCGATGGAGGCCACCGCCTTGCGACCCTTGCCGTCGAAGGCGATGGGCTTGGGCAGGTCCTTCTCGAAGGCGGCCGATCCGATGACCATGGTGATCGGCACGCGGAAGCCCTTGGGGGCGCCGGGTGGCACCGCGGAGTAGGCGATGCCGGCCAGACGCCCGCTCGCCGGATCGATGGCCACCTCGGCCTCGCCATCGCCCTCCTTCAGATACACCACGCCCCCCTTGCCGTCCGCGCCGCCGCGGAAGCCCACGATCTTGGCTTCCGGCACGAACGGGCCGCCGAGCGCCTGTGCGGCGTCGGCACCGTCGCCGGTGCGGAGCGCCACCTGGGGCAGCGGCATCATGGAGCCCCCGAAGGCCTCGTTCATGGCGTCCGCCAGCGAGCCGGCCTTGGTCACCTTCATGTACTTGGGACTGCCTGGACCGGGCTCGAAGAAGAGGTCGTCGCCCACACGCGTGATGATGGCGTCGGGCGCGGTGATCCGCGCCGAACCCGAAGGCCCGAAGGCGATCGTCAGGTCCTGCGTCTGCTCACCGCCGCCGGGAATCACGATCACCAGCTTCACGGAGTCCTCCACCGCCGCCGCGGAGGCGTAGGCCTTGGCCACCGCGGCGATGGCCGCCTCGCCCTTCTTCACGGATTCCGGCGAAGTCTCCTCGGCCTTCCAGTTCACGCTGGGCGGCTTGATCGCCTCGAAGCCCGGCGGCAGGTCCATGGGCGCGTCCTCGGGCGGACCGCCGGGCATGGACTCGGCCGCTCCTGCGGGCGGAGCACCGCCGGCCGGCGCCGCCGGGTCACCGGCCTGCGCGAGGGCGACCGAGGTTGCGAGCAGGACCGAGACGAGGGCGGACAGGGTGGACATGAGGTCTCCATGCGGCCGGGGCCGGCGTCGACCCGTGCCGCCTGGATGCCCGGGTTCACTTCCGCAGCGAACCGGCTCGGGGCAGCCTGGCATCCGGGAGGGACGCAAGGAGCGAGTGTACCGATCGCCCTGAGCGAGGTTCGCGAGCGTCGGGACAGATCTCCGCCAGCGGCACCAGCACGAACGCCCGCTGCGGGAACCGCGGATGCGGGACCTGAAGCCCCGGTTCCTCCAGCACGTGGTCGCCGAACAGGATCAGATCCAGGTCGATCGGCCGCGGACCGCCGTGCACGCCGGCTGCACGAGACCGCCCCAGGCCCCGCTCCACCTGCAGCAGACCGTCCAGCAACTCGCGAGCCGCCTGCCGCGTGGAGCCCACCATGACCGCGTTGAGGAATGCGCCACCGTCCTCGGGCCGCTCGGGCGGCGTCTCGTAGGCGTGGCTGCAGCGGATGCAGGTCAGCAGGCCCGCCGCTTCGATGCGACGCAGGGCCTCCTGGAGCGAGGCGAGGCGATCGCCGGTGTTGCTGCCGAGCGCCACCACCACGCCGTCGACCCGCTCACCCACGCGGCTTCCACTCCCAGATGAAGGGCACGGCGAAGTCCGCGGGCGAGCCGATCGCCAGTCGCGTGAGCGCCAGCGCCCCGCGTGCCGCACGATCGCGGATGGACGCCCGCTCGCCCGGATAGTGGAAGCGGCGGACCCCGACGAAGCCAGGTCCCGCCACGCCGATGAAGACCGTGCCGACCGGCTTGGCTTCGCTGCCGCCACTGGGTCCCGCCACACCGGTGATGGACGCGGCCCAGTCGGCACCCAGCCGTCCGCGGACGCCCTCGGCAAGTTCCCTGGCCACGGCCTCGCTGACCGCGCCATGCGCATCCAGCGTGGCCTGACGCACGCCGCACAGGTCGCGCTTGGCCTCGTTGGCGTAGCACATGACGCCGCCCCGGAACCAGGCGCTCGAGCCCGCCTCCGCGGTCACCATGGATCCGGCCAGTCCACCGGTGCAGCTCTCGGCCAGCGCCAGCGTGAGGCCCTTGGCCTTCAACGCCCGTCCCAGCGAGCCCGCCAGCGTGGTGTCGCCCCGCCCGAAGGCGTACGGCGCCCAGATGCCCTCGATGACCGACAGTTCGCGGTCCATGGCCTCCGCGTCCGCCGCCGCGCCCGTGCCGCGCACCCGCGCGCTGACCACGGCGCCGCTCGCGGTGGTGCCCACGAGTGGATTGCGGTCGCGCCTCATGCGGTCGCCGAGCCGCTCGGCCAGGAAGCTCTCGCCCTGACCGAACGAGTGCACCACACCGGTGGCCATGTCCAGTCGCGGCAGCATGGGCGCCACGAAGCGCTCGAACATGGGCTGCATCTCCCGTGGCGGTCCGGGCAGGCAGAGCACCTCCGCGGCGCCCACGCGGGCGTGCAGACCGGGGGCGGTGCCGAAGTCGTTCGACAGGCAGCGGGCACCGGCCGGCCGCAGCGCCTGCCGCGCGTTGATCTCGGGCATGGGGCGGCCACGATCGCGGAACCAACGATGCAGCGACTCGGCCGCGTCGGGATCACGGACCAGCGGCGTGGTCTCGCCCATGGCAAGGCGGAGCGCCTCACGCGTCAGGTCGTCGTCCGTGGGCCCCAGGCCACCGGTGACCAGCACCAGCGGTGCCTGTGCGGCCAGTTCACGAAGCGCCGTCGCCTGCGCCTCGAGCGCGTCGGGAACCACCCGGAACTGCACACACGGCACGCCGACCGAGGCCAGCCGCTCGGCCAGCCACTTCGCGTTGGTGTCCTGCGTCTGGCCGAGCATGAGCTCGTCACCGATGGAGAGGATGGCTGCCTTCATGCGTCGACCCGCGCCTTCGCCTGCGCGAGGATCCAACGATAGTTGCCCCGGAAGAACTCGGCGAAGCGCCGTCGCGCCGCGTCCGCAGGCCGATCCTGGGGGCTCCACCAACCTCGGTCGCCCCATCCTGCCCGCAACCAGCCCTGCTCCAGGTCCGCCAGGGCCGCCGCGTCGCCCAGGGACCGCGGCCCCTCCGGAGTCTCCAGTTCGGGCCACGCGTCGAAGCGCTCCAGCCAGGATCGGAGCTGCGGATCCTGCACCTCGGCCGCCGTGACCAGGCCCCCGCGGTCGCGCGGAAACGCCGGATGCCTCACGATGCATCGCCACGCTTGCCGGAGTTCCTCGGGCGTGTCCATGGCCATGGCGCTGAACAGGATGGGCAGGAACGCCCGCATGCCGGGTTCACGGTGCGCCGGCACCGATGCGTCGGCGAACGGATCGATCCGGTCCACGAAACGGTCGCTCTCCTCCGCGTAGAGCCGCGCCATGACCGGCATGCGGCGGAGCTCGAACCGACGCGGCCCGCCTGGCTCGCCGACATGGAACTGCCAGAGCCGCTGCGCCTCGGGCGAAAGCAGGAACTCCACGAAGCGGATCGCCGTCTCCCGGTGCGGCGGATTGCGAAGCATGCCCACAGGATCGGCGTCGACCGCGCTCTGTCCTCGCGGAGCCACGAAACGGACCCGGTCGGCGGCGGCCGCCCGTCCTTCCGGCCCGGCCGCGTCCACCAGCGCCTGGGCCTGGGCTCGCGCGTAGAAGTCGATCGCCACCCCCATGGCCGCGTCGCCGGACGCGACGTCGATGGGCCCGCGGGTGCCGCTGGGCGCGAAGGCCCGCGCATTCGCCGCCGCGCGCCGAAGGATCGCCATGCCGGGCCGCCAGCCCACCCGTTGCACCACGCTCTCGAAGGCCGTCAGGATGCTGCCGGACTGCGCGGGATTCACCATGCAGACCCAGCCGGCCAGCCGGGCATCGGACAGGTCGGCCCACTGCGTGGGTGCAGGCACGCCCAGTCGATCGAGGCACGGCTGGTTCCACACGATGCCGAAGGTGGACAGGGCCACCCCGTACCACCAGCCCTGGGGATCGAAGAGACGCTGGCCGGCGAGTTCCGTGACGCCGTAGCACGCACGAATCACGGCGTCGGGCAGCGGCACGGGCTCCAGCACGGTGGCGGTTCGCTCCTGGCCGTCCACCACCACCCGCACCGGGCGCCGCAAAGACTCGAACTCGAAGCTTCCTCCACCGAGCAGGATGTCGGCGTCACCACCCACCGGCAGGCCCTGCCGGAGTCGGCTCTCCCAGGCGCTCACCAGAGCTCGGCGGATCTCCACCACGCCACCCGGCGTGCTCCAGACCACTTGGGCCGGTCGCCCGAACCGAGCCTCATGCCACCGCGAGAACGCCACGCCCAGTTCGGCACGTATCTGCTCGGTGCTGGCCGTGACCACGATCACATGGTCCGCGTCGGCCGGCGCGCTCGCCCCCGGCTCGCGCATGGCCAGCGGCACCGCCAGCAGCGCGGCGAAGAGGGCCGCAAGCGCCAGGATCCTCCTCATGCAGGCACGCGCGAGGCCGCGGCCTCGGCCAGCTGGTCACGGAGATCTCGCGCCGCCTCCGCCACGGCGTCCGCCCATCCGCCCTGTGCGGTCTCGTGCGCGTAGATCACGCTGCGGCTCGCCGTGACCAGCGCGCCCTGGCCACGAGCGTCGAAGCAGGCGAGCACGTCGTCGAGCCCGCCGCCCTGAGCCCCGAATCCCGGCACCAGGAACGGCGTGTGGGGCATCCGCTCGCGCAGGCGCGCGGCGTCGGCCGCCTTGGTCGCCCCCACCACGGCGCCGATCGAACTCCAGCCGCCTGCGCCCTTGGACGCGGCTCCCGCCGCGCCGACGAGGTCCCCGGTCATCTCGGCCACCGTCCGGCCATCCGCCAGTCGCTGCTGCTGCACCGCGTCGCCCGAGGCGTTGCTGGTGCGGACCAGCATGAACACGCCGATGCCCGCCTTCACGAACGGCTCGAACGCGTCGCTGCCCAGATAGGGACTCGCCGTGACCCAGTCGCAGAGCAGCGGTCCCGCGGCACCCGCCGCGTAGTGCTGGCTGCTGATGCCGATGTCGCCCCGCTTCCAGTCCAGGATCGTCAGGAACCGCCCGCGAGCCGCGTGCAGGCAGCGCTCGAGCGCCGCCACCCCTGGACTGCCCCACCGCTCGAAGCAGGCGGACTGGAACTTCACCGCCGCCGCGAAGGGTTCGACCGCCTCGAGCAGCCGAAGGCACCACGCTTCGATCGCGGCCACCGGATCACCGCCGCGGCACTCCGCCGGCAGCCGATCGAGCACCGGATCGATTCCGATGCAGGCGGGTCCGCCTCGCGTTCGTACCCACCACGCCAGGGCGTCGCCGGGATGGGAGGGCCTGCTCATGCCCGGAATGCTAGCGGCGGTCACCCCGCGGCCCGTGGACTACGATGAGCCGCAATGGACCAGGACAGCAACGAGCCCGCGCCCAAGTCCCTGCACCTGGATCGCCAGCGCGGTCTGCACGTGACCTTCCATGACGGGACCACGGCGTTCCTCTCGCTCGCCCTGCTGCGTCGGCAGAGTCCCAGCGCCGATGCGCGACAGGAACGCGAGGCGGCCGCTCGCAACCCTCTGCATGTGCTCTCCCCCAAGGCGGCGTCGGCTGGGCCGTTGGCCGCCGAGGGCGCGGAGCTGGTGGGCAACTACGCCCTGCGGATCCGATTCAACGACGGCCACGACACCGGCCTGTACGCCTGGCGACTGCTGCGGGAGCTGGCCGCTTCAGCCCCGGGGGCCGAGCAGGGCGCAAGCCCACGCCAGGACTGAGTTTGCCGATCTGGGACCGGAACTCGCCGGCCCAAGCCCGGGTCGATGTGGGCGTTTCCTGATGTCGCGGGCCTCCCTGGGCCGATAGTTCGGCACCGCGGCAACGCGGCTGAACCAGCATCTTTCTCCCCTCCGCCCCGTCGATCACGAAATGCATCGACGGGGTTTTCACATGCGGCCTCGGGTCGTGGTACCTCATCGGCATGCGCCGACCGCTCGCCTGCCTGGCTCTTCTCTCCCTGGCCGCCACACCGCCCGCCTTCCTCCGCGAAGGCGACGCCGCCATCGACGAGCAGGTCACCACCGTCTCCACGCCGCCGCGGCCCTTCTGCATCGCCATCCTCCCGGACCGCACCACCGGACGCGACTGGGGACTGCCGTACCTGAAGGCCGCGGTCGACGACCTGAATCGCATCCAGCCCGACGCGGTGTTCACCGTGGGCGACATGATCCAGGGCTACACGCGCAACCCCGCCGAGTGGGACCGGCAGGCGAACCAGTGGAAGGAGATCGTGGCCGGCCTGCGGGTGCCGCTCTTTCCCGTGGCGGGCAACCATGACGTGATCCATGGAAGCCGCAAGGCCGGAGACGACACCTTCGGCCAGCGTTACCTGCGGACCTTCGGGCCGCTGCGCTACATGGCCGAACTCGACCAGGCCACGGTGATCGCGCTCTTCAGCGACGAAGCCTACGGCGACGGTGGGGTGAAGCTGGGCGAAGGTCAGCTCGGGTGGCTGAAGACCTGCCTGCAGCGCGCGAAAGCTCGCGGCAAGCCGATCCTGGTCACCATGCACCGTCCGCTCTGGCGCACCGAAGGCGTGAAGTGGTTCGAACGGGTGCACCCGGCGCTGGTGGAAGCCGGCGTGGACCTGGTGGTCGCGGGGCACTTCCACAGCATGCAGGACGACGGCGTGCGCGACGGCATCCGATACGCCATCGTGGGCACCTGCGGCGGGAGCATCGACCAGCATCCGCTCGCCGGCCAGCTGCAGCACCTGAGCTTCGTGCAGGTGCAGCCCGACGGCCGTGTGGAGCTCTTCCACCAGCCGGCGGGCATGACGCTGCCCCCGGACTTCGTGGTGCGCGAGGACCAGGACCGGGTGTACGCGCTCCGCGAGCGGCCCGGATCCGCCACGATCCAGGGCTCCCTGCCCGACCCCGCGGATCCCGCAGCTCCGCTTCAGGGCAGCGTCTCGCTGCAGATCGACAATCCACTGGACCGCCCCGTCGAGGTCTCCGCCTCGCTCTACACCGAACCGCGCGTGTGGCCGGTCGACGGCCATCTCTTCGTCAGCCGCACCGGCATCGACGCCTTCAACCCGTTCACGGTGCACGCCGAGACGGCGTATCGCATGGAACCGGTCGGACCGGTGCGCGTGGAGGCCAAGGGCCGAGCGAGCGTGCCGCTCAAGTTCACCTGGCCCCGCGCCGCGGGACCGGTGCCGCCTCCCACGGTGCAGTTGCGCGAGACCTTCGTGGACTCCAAGCAGCGGAAGGTGCCGGTGCACCTTTGGAAGCGCCCGTCGATCGAACGCACGGTGTCCCTGCTCCCGGGCGGCGACCAGCCTCCCGCGACCGGCGTGGCCTGGCCGATCCACGCGTGGGAGCCGTCACCCTACGACACGCTGGAGCCGGATCCCACGGTGCGTGCGTGGCTGACCGAGGATGGCCGCACGCTCTGCGTCCGCTTCGAGGTGCCGGACCGCGTGCACGCCACCGCCTCCGCGGACGCCCCACCGGACGAGAAGCGGCGGCTTCGGGACCCCTCCGGCGACGCCGTGCTGCTGCGATGGACCGACGCGCAGGGCGAGGCCAGCCTGCTGGCGGAACCCTTCACCCCGTGGTCGCGGTGCACCCGCGAGGGGCTGGAGGCAAGGGTCACGGCGGGCCTGATCGGAACCGACGGCTGGTGGACCGAGATCCGCGTTCCGCTGACCGCAGGCGTGCCCTCCACGCTGAACGCGGGGGTGGCGGACAACGACCAGACCTACCACACCCAGTGGCGATGGCTCGCCCCGGCGGATCGACCAGCCAAAGTGGCCGCTTCCCCGCAACCTTGACGGCGGGCCCCCGCGCAGGTTCCAATACTTCCGCTTTCAGATCCAACACCCCAGGAGACCCCGTCATGAAGAAGCCATCCATCCTCGCCCTGGCCGCCTCCGCCTCCCTGCTCGCTCTCGCCGCGTGCGGTGGCGGCGACACGCCCGCGGCCAAGAGCATGACCGTGCGGCAGCAGGACACCAGCAAGAAGGCCGGCGCCCCCAAGGCGGACACCGGAACCATGAAGCAGATGGACGAGAACGCCGCCCCCAAGTCCGGCGCCAAGAAGCCCTGAACGCGTCCGCCGTTCCAGCGACACCAGAGCCCCGAGCGATCGGGGCTCTGTTCCTTTTCAGCCTCAGCCCGAGGTCCGCAGCGCGCTGCGATGCCGCCGCACCCACTCGAGCGCGCCCGCCGACACCCGGTGCTCGTCCGCACCCGCATGCGAAAGGTGCTCCTGGATGGCGGCGTACACCAGTCGGAACGCCTCCCGCGGGTTGCCAGCCCGTTCGAGTTCGGTGGCGATCCGCTCCCGACCCACGGCGGGGTCGAAGAGATCCTCGATCTTCGACGGCTTGCTCCCGGACCTCGCCGCGGCCTTGAGGCGCATGTCGCAGAGCTCGGCCAGCATGGGGCCGGTCCACTGCAGCTCCTCGATCGTGTTCTGCTTGTCCAGGCGGGCGGAGCGGTGGAAGTCGCCCGTCTCGCGCAGGGCCAGCTCACGCAGCTCGCGAGGCAGCAGCAGCTTGACCGCCAGCCCATGATGCTGCAGGAAGCGGCTCGAGAGCAGCGGCCACACCAGCGCCTTCATGCGCTGGGGATCCCCGGCCACCACCGCAGGCTCGTCCACGCGGTCCACAAGCACCACGATGCTGGCGTAACCGACCTGCTCCACGACCCGGTAGAGCCGGTCCAGCATGGCGTAACGGGCGTCCTCGCTCCGGTCCTGAGGCAGCGCCGTCTCCACGGTCTCCAGCGGAAGGTTGTGCAGGCTGGCCCGGAAACCACGGCCGTCGCGCTGCAGCACCCGCACGCTCCGCGACAGTCGCCGGGCGACTCGCGCCACACGCGCCGTCCGCAGCATCCACAGCCAGCCCAGCGCCAGCCCGCAGGCCAGCAGCAGCCCGCCGGGCAGCACGAAGGACCATCGCGGCGGCTGCCCGGAGCCCATCAGCGCCATGGTGCCGCCCAAGGCCAGCAGCAGCAGGCTCCAGGTGGCGGCCAGGCCGGCACCGCTCGAGCCGCCCAGCCCCAGAGCGCCCCGCAGACGGCGCGTTCGGCGCACCGCCGCCGAGGGATGGTCGTACACCGCCTGCAGGATCAGCAGGTCTCGGCGGACAGGCCGCGGGGCCTTCCGCAGCGCCCGACGCAGGTTGCCCACCCGAAGCGTCTCGGCGCCGGGCACCCGCAGCACCTGGTCCACCACCGCCGGCACCACGCGATGAAGCATGGCGTCCACATGGTCCGCCAGCCGGATGCCCTCGATGGCGGCC
>CAIOTP010000364.1 GCA_903861235.1 uncultured bacterium
CGTTGAAGGCCTGCAGATCCTCTCGGCTGCCGCCCCCTCGCGTGACCACCACCACATCCACGCCCAGGGTCTCCGCACGGCGCCCCACCTCCTGCACCGCCCGGGCCACCGCCTCCGCGGAACCGGCACCCTGCACAGGCACGCCGATCACCACGATCGGAACGGACGGAAAGCGAAGGGCCGACGTCTTCAGGCAGTCATGAAGGGCGGCGCTGTCCAGACTGGTGATGATCGCCACCCCACGTGGGAGCAGCGGCAGCTCGCGCTTGCGGGCCTGGTCGAAGTAGCCCGCCGCGCGCAGCTCCTCGCACAACGCGCGAAATCGGGCGTCGAGGTCGCCTTCGCCCACGCGCTCGAGCCGCTGCACCACGAAGGTGACCTTGCCGTTGCCCGCGTAGAAGTCGAACTGCCCCTCCACCACCACCCGCTCGCCGTGATCGGGCGCGGGCACGCCGCGTGCGAGGGTGCTGGCCCAGACGGCACACGAGATGACCGCTCCCTCGTCCTTCAGGTCGAAGTAGCAGTGCTTGCCCTTGCGTGGGGCGCTCACCTCGCCCTGCACCCGCAGCCGGCCCAGCGCGCCCAGCTGCCCCTGGATGGCGCGGGCGGCATCGGTGACGGAGAGGGCCGGGCGCTGATCCGGAGCGGTCCGGGGCTGCTCGAAGAGCCCGCCCGGAGCCTGCGAGGGATCGAAGGGACGTCGCGCCACGGCCTCATCGTACGATCCACGCCCCGTGACGCAGGCCGCACGCATCGATGCCCGCACCCCGCTGGCCGCGATCCAGGGGGTGGGTCCACGGACCGTGGACCGCCTGGCGCATCTGGGTCTTCACACCGCGGGGGAACTGGTGCGCCACCTGCCGCTGCGGCACGAGCGCCGACTTGCGGAGCGCAGCATCGCCCAGGTGGCGGCCGAGGCAAGCGACGAGCCGCTGAACGTGCGGTTGGTGGGCGACATCGCCAAGGTGAAGGCGCGGCCAGGTCCTCGGGCCATGCTGGAAGCCACCCTGGAGGACGGCACCGGCACCGTCCGCCTGGTCTGGTTCAACGCCGGCTGGATGCGCGGACGCCTGCATCCGGGCGACCGCGGCGTGGCCGAGGGCCGCGCCAGGATGCGACTGGGCTACCTGGAGATCACCAACCCGAAGTGGATGGCGGGTGAACCGCAGGCCGACACCGACGGCCAGGACGATCTTCGGCCCATCTACCCAGCTTCGGAAGAGATCGGCTCCGCCGAGATCGAGGCGATCGTGGCGCGGGTGCTCGAGGGGGTCTGCGCGGCCATGGAGGATCCGCTTCCGGAGGCCTATCGCAGGCGACGCGACCTGATGCCGCTGGCTCAGGCGTGGCGCGACATCCACCGCCCCGCGAACCGCGCCGACCTGGAGCGGGCTCGGCAGCGGCTCGCCATGGACGAGCTCCTCCTCCTTCAGCTGGGGGTGATGATGCGAAGGAGCCAGCTGCGGAGCCGCACCCGCGCGGTGGCGCTGCCGCTGGATGCCCAGGTCGACGCCCACATTCGCGGCCGCATCCCGTTCACCCTGACCGCGGAACAGGATCGCGTGGTGGGCGAGCTGGTCCAGGACCTGTCCCGAGAGGGCGCCATGAACCGCCTGCTGCAGGGCGACGTGGGCAGCGGCAAGACCGCCGTGGCCGCCTACGCCATGCTTCTGGCGGTCTCCCGAGGGCACCAGGCGGCGCTGGTGGCCCCCACCGAATTGCTGGCCGAACAGCACCATCGCGTGCTGAGCGCCATGCTTCAGGGCAGCCAGGTGCAGCTTCGCCTTCTCACGGGTTCGTGTGTCGGCGCCGAGCGTGACGCGATCACCGCGGGGCTCGCCCGGGGCGGCGTGGACATCGTGGTGGGCACCCACGCGGTGCTCGAAGGCGGCGTGGCGTTCCGCAGCCTGGCCGTGGCGGTCATCGACGAGCAGCACCGGTTCGGCGTGAGGCAGCGCGCCGCCATCCGGCAGAAGGGCCAGGGAGAGAGGCCGCTGGTGCCCCACACGCTGGTGATGACGGCCACACCGATCCCCCGCACGCTGGCGATCACGCTCTACGGCGATCTGGACCTGAGCACGCTGCGAGGCCGGCCCCCGGGGCGACAGCCCGTGGTGACCCGGGTGGTGGGTTCGGAGAAGGCGCCCGAGGTGTACGCCTACCTTCGCACACGCCTCGACCGGGGCGAGCAGGCCTACGTGGTGGTGCCTGTGGTGGAGGAATCCCAGAGCGGGCTGAAGGATGTCGCGCGGCATGCGGAATTCCTGGCGGCCGGTCCCTTCGCCGGGCTCTCGATCGAGACCGTGCATGGCCGCATGGACCGCGAGGATCGCGAGGCGGCCATGGATCGCTTCCGCTCGGGAGAGGCGAAGGTGCTGGTGGCGACCACCGTGATCGAGGTGGGCGTGGACGTGCCCAACGCCAGCCTGATGGTGGTGGAGCATGCGGATCGATTCGGACTGGCCCAGCTGCACCAGCTTCGCGGCCGGGTGGGTCGCGGAACCGGCAGGAGCCTGTGCGTGTTCATCGGCGATCCCGTCACGCCGGACGCGGCCGAACGCCTGCAGGCGATCGGCGCAAGCGACGACGGTTTCGAGATCGCCGAACGCGACCTTCGCCTCCGTGGGCCCGGCGAGGTGTTCGGAGCGCGGCAGTCGGGACTCGCCCCCTTCCGAGTGGCCGATCTTGCCCGCGACGCCGATCTTCTCCGTCTGGCGCGCGCGGATGCGGAGGCGTGGATCGACCGCGATCCGGACCTGACCGCACCTGAATCGAGCCTGCTGAGGCGGAAGCTGCTTGCCACGCACGGTGCGGCGCTCGGGCTGGGTGACGTGGGCTGAGCCGGCGCGTCAGGCCCCGACTACCATCACCGGATGACCTCGGTTCTCTCCATCCGCAACCTCCGCTTCTCGCGGGGCCATGGATTCCGCCTCGACCTGCCTTCGCTGGACGTGCGGCCCGGCGAGCGCGTGCTGCTGGCGGGCCCCAGCGGCTGCGGCAAGAGCACGCTCCTGTGGCTGGTGGCCGGCCTGCTGCAGGCCGAGGCGGGCGAGATCCTGGTGGCAGGCGACCGCATCGACGCCATGCGTGAATCGGATCGAGATCGGGTCCGGGCCCGGCGCATCGGACTGGTCTTCCAGACGCACCAGCTGCTTCCGGCGTTCACGGCGGAGGAGAACGTCTCGCTGGCCCTGCTTGCCGCCGACGAACCGGAGCGGCTTCATGCCTCGCGAGCTCGCGAATTGCTGGCAGCCCTGGGCGTGAACCGTCCGGACGCCCCGATCGCGGAATTGAGCGTGGGCCAGCAGCAGCGTGTGGCGGTGGCCCGGGCCGTGGCCTGTCGGCCCGCCCTGGTGCTGGCCGACGAACCCACCGCAAGCCTGGACCCCGACCACGCCGGGGCCACCATGAAGCTGCTCGAGGACGCCTGCCGGAACACCGGCGCGGCCCTGCTCTGCGCCAGTCATGATCCTGCCATGCAGGCCCGCTTCGAGCGCGTGGTGCCCGTGGCGTCCCTGGTGACCCGGAGGGACGCGGCGTGAACGACCTCCGGATCGTGACCGTGAGCCTGCGATCCAGGCTCCTGAGCACGCTGGTGACCATGGGCAGCGTGGCCGTGGCGGTGGCGCTGCTCCTGACCATGCTCATGCTCCGCACCGCGGGCTTCGACGCCTTTCAACGCGGATCGGGCACCATGCACCTGCTGGTGAGTGCCGACGCCAGTCCGCTGGTGGCCGTGCTCAACGGCGTCTTCTACGCGAACGCGCCCGCCAATCCGATCAGCTGGGAGAAGTACAACCAGATCCGGTCCAGCTTCCCGTGGGAGTGGGCCGTTCCGACCCAGCAAGGCGACTCCTTCCGGGGATTTCCGGTCTGCGCCACCTCCACCGACTTCTTCACGAAGTTCCAGCCCGCCAAGGGCGAGCCGTGGACGCTGCGCGAGGGCCGATTCCCGGAGAAGAACTTCGAGATCTGCCTGGGCTCGGAGGCCGCCACCGGTTCCGGACTTCGGCTCGGGCAGACCGTGCGGCTGACCCACGGTGCGGGCAGCGAGCACGGGCACGAGCACGCCGAGTACCCGTACACGGTCGTGGGCATTCTGCAGCCCACCGGCTCGGCCCACGATCGGGCGGTGTTCACCGACCTGGAGAGCACCTGGATCCTGCACGCCCACGATCGTCGCGAGCGCGAGGGCAAGGAGGGCCTGACCTCGCTGGCCGACCTGACCGACGCCGACCGACGCATCACCGGCGTGATGCTCCGGTTGCCCACACGCCCCGGGAGCGACGGAAGCGCCGCCATCCAGCAGCAGTTCGACGCGCTGCGTCGGGACACCTCGATCACCGTGGCCCAGCCGGCCCAGCAGATCGACCGGCTGCGGGGCATCGTGGGCAACATCGACGGTCTCTTCCTGGCCATGGGCGTGGCGGTGCTCGTCTCCAGCGGCATCAGCATCATGCTGGCGCTCTACAACAGCATGGCCGAGCGCCGCCGGCAGATCGCCGTGCTGCGGGCGCTGGGCCTCTCGCGCGGCCGCGTGCAGGGGCTTCTGGTGG
Organism: uncultured bacterium; assembly: GCA_903861235.1. Lineage (GTDB taxonomy): Bacteria > Planctomycetota > Phycisphaerae > Phycisphaerales > SM1A02 > SYAC01. The sequence continues at coordinate 4,557 of CAIOTP010000364.1, forward strand.
CCGAGGCGTGCCTGATCGGCCTGTCTGGCGCGGTGGCCGGCATCGTCTTCAGCGTGGTGGGCGGATGGCTGGCGGCGGCGGCGTTGCAGTCTCGCATCGGCCTGGTGGTGCATCCGCAACTCGACGTGCGCGCCTCCCTGATCCTGATGGCGGGATCCGTGGTGCTCGCCGGACTGGCCAGCCTGCTTCCCGCGATCCGGGCAGGTCCACGACCGCGACCCGCAGGCCCGTCGCCGCGCACAGCGAAGACGTCACGGCAGAATCGATGCCGCCGCTGACCCCCACCACAAACCCCGC
>CAIOTP010000365.1 GCA_903861235.1 uncultured bacterium
GCTCGCTTCTCCGTACACCACTGAGCCTTCTTGGAAGTTGCACGCCGAAAAGTCGCATTGCTGCATTGAAACGCTTGCGCCGGGAGCCAAGTAGCAACCTGCACCGGGACTGTTCATCACAACCCCCTGGTACCGCAACGCCTCCAGTCGCCCAGTCGAACCCGTGACTCGCACTCCACGCGCACCAGAGATCACCCGCACATCGGTGAGGCGGAGAGTCCCCCCATCCATCGTCACCGCATCGCCGTTGCACCGGAGAATCGTGATCCCCTCTACAGCAACAGTCTGGGCAGCGCCGAAGCCGCTCATAGCAAATGTAGTGCCAGCTCCCCCGCGGTCGATCTTTGTTACCGCCGGACCTTGCGTTCCGATCACGGTGATCTGTTTGGCGTTGATGGTGACCTGCTCGTTGTACGTCCCCGGCGCCACCAAGACGCGGTCGCCATCTACCGCAGCATTCACAGCCGCCTGGATGGTTGAGTACTGCGATGGCACAAGCAGGTCCGCCGCCGAGGCAAGCGAGGCATGGACCAACACCAACAGGCACGACACGATCGCCGGAGTCTTCATGGCATTCTCTTTCTGGGGTGTTCCCGGAAGCCGCATGACACTACCGGGTCAACCTTCGTCTGCCAAACCGAATGTGAATTCTGGCAACGACAGTTCGCTGCCCGCCAAAGGCGCCTCATTCGCTTGAACGGCACCACTCCGCTGACCCCTTGAGGATCCCCCCATGCACACAGCCTGTTCCGCCATCACCCTGGCCGCTGCCTCCGTCGCCTGCGCGCAAGTACCTGTCCAGTGGCCGGTTGCATCCGGCGGAAATGGGCACTGGTACGCGGGCATGCAGCTGCCGGGCGGCGTCACGCCGACGAACTGGTGGGACGAGGCACGGGACCGGTGCGAAGCGATCGGGGGTCACTTGGCCACGCCGACTTCGTCCGCGGAGAACGCCTTCATCATCGCCAATGCGGTTCCACAACTCACGCCGGTGTCCGGTTTCGGCCGTGGCCCCATGCTCGGCGGACGCAAGGAAGACGGCGCGTGGCGCTGGATCACCGGCGAGCCATGGGACTACACGGGCTGGTGCGGTCCTGAGCCCACGGGCGACGGGATCAACCTTCAGTACTGGGCCTTCAATGCCCTGTGCTGGAACGACTTCCCCGGCACGGTGGCGTACACCAACACCTACATCATCGAGTGGTCGGCGGATTGCAACAACGACGGCATCGTCGACCTGGGGCAGATCCTTGACGGCACGCTGATGGATGCCGACGGTGACCTGATCCCCGATGAGTGCTCGGCGCATGCCTGCAACGCCGACATCACCCGCGATGGCGTCGTTGACGGCCGCGACCTCGGACTGGTGCTGTCCCAGTGGGGCGACCAGGTCAACGGCACCGATGTCGATGGCTCCGGCATCGTCACTGTGGAGGACCTCTGCATGCTTCTGGCGCAGTGGGGTCCGTGCGATCCCTGATGCCGCACAACGGAGCCAGCGAAGACCTTCACGTACCGCCATCGGTCGAGTTCAGATCCACCACCGAACTTCCGGCGGACATGGTTGGATTCACGTCGGGCGCTTTACGATGCCGGCGTGTCGCACGCTCCGCCCTGCCCTGATCGCCTGCACCCTGCGGTGTGGGATGCCCTCTGCGGGATCGCCGCGCGCTTTGCCCCGCGTGGCGTGAACCTGTTCGTGTTCGGCTCGTTTGCCAGCGGCGCCCAGCACCAGGCCTCGGATCTGGATCTTGGGTTCCGGCTGCAGCCCGGCGCGGACCGCGCCA
>CAIOTP010000366.1 GCA_903861235.1 uncultured bacterium
CGTATACCGGTTTAGCAAACCAGCGCCTTCGGCCACTCGGCCACCTGTCCGGCGCCTCCGCCTTGCAGCGGGCTCGACAGTGTAGCGAAGCCCCCGGCAGGCCACACCCTCGGGGTCCCTGACCACCCCGCCGCCGCTACCCTGCCCGTCCATGGTCGACGCCCTTGTCCTGCTGTTCGCGGACGCCGCCGCCCCGGCCGGCTGGTGGCCCTGGGTGCAGCAGGAGTTTCCTCGCCTGTTCACCCAGTTGGACGGCTTCCTGCTGGACCTGGCGAAGACCGTGGGCCCGTGGACCTACGCGGTGCTGTTCGGCATCGTGTTCTGCGAGACCGGCCTGGTGGTCACGCCGTTCCTCCCCGGCGATTCGCTGCTCTTCGCCGCGGGCGCCCTGTGTGCGGTGCCGGAACTCGAGCTCCATGTGGGACTCATGGGCCTGCTCCTGTTCGTGGCGGCGGTGCTGGGAGACGCCGTCAACTACCACGTGGGTCGGTGGATCGGTCCGCCGGCCTTCAGCGGACGCTTCCGGCTGCTGAACCCGGCGCACCTGGAACGCACGCGAGTCTTCTTCGAGCGCCATGGCGGCAAGGCGGTGGTGCTGGCCCGCTTCGTGCCCATCGTGCGGACCTTCGCGCCGTTCGTGGCCGGTGTGGGCACCATGCGGTACGGCCGATTCGCGTTCTACAACGTGCTCGGGGCCGTGCTGTGGGTGGGCCTGTTCCTGGCTGCCGGCTGGACCTTCGGCAACCTTCCCTGGGTGAAGGCCAACTTCAGCAAGGTGATCCTGGCCATCATCGTGGTCAGCGTGCTCCCCATCGTGTGGGAGTGGTGGAAGCACCGCTCCGAATCCCGCAAGGCCTCGGCCTCCGGCGCGCCCGGCGCATGATCGCGAACCTGCTGGCTTCGGCTGCGGCGGCCGAGACGGCCTCGGCCATCCTGCTGCCCATCGGCGACCATGGGCGGCTGCTGGGCTTCTTCACCGGCACGGTGTTCTGCCTGCTGGTGGCGGACCTGGCCATCTTTCATCGCAACCCGCGTCCGGTCAGCTGGCTGGCGGCCGGAGCCGGCGTGGCGTTCTGGGTGCTGCTCGCCCTGGGCTTCAACGCCTTCATGTTCTTCTTCGCGGCGGACTGGCTCCGGGCGAATCCGCAGCCCCTGCTGCAGGCCGGACTGCTGAAGGCGGAGGAAGTCCAGAGCGACTCGATCGTGGCGCTGGCGGCGGACAACGCCAGCATGGATCTGGCCCTGAAATGGCTGGCCAGCTACGTGATCGAGCTCTCGCTGAGCGTGGACAACCTCTTCGTGTTCGTGGTCGTCCTCCGTTACTTCGGCGTGCCCGCTTCGCTTCAGCATCGGGTGCTCTTCTGGGGCATCCTGGGCGCCGTGGTGCTGCGGGCGATCTTCATCGGTGCCGGGGTGGCGGTGCTGCACCGCTTCGGATGGGTGGCGGGCGTGTTCGGCGCCTTCCTGCTGCTGACCGGCGTCAAGATGCTCTTGCCGAAGGGCGGCGACGATCTGGTGGATCCGGGGCGCACCGTGGGCTTCCGCCTGCTCAAGCTGGTGCTTCCGCTTCACCGCGAGTTTTCCGGCAGCCGGTTCTTCAGCCGTGTGGACGATCGCCTGGTGGCCACGCCCCTGCTGGGTGCGCTGGTGGTGATCGAGTTCAGCGACGTGGTCTTCGCCGTGGACAGCGTGCCCGCCGTGCTGGCCATCACCCACGAGCCGGTGATCGCCTTCACCAGCAACATCGCCGCGGTGCTGGGCCTGCGCGCCATGTACTTCCTGCTGGCCAACGCGGTCGACCGCTTCCATCTGCTCAAGCCGGCGCTGGGCCTGGTGCTGGCCTTCGTGGGCTTCAAGATGACCTGGCACTGGTGGACCGGTTCCGACCTGCTCTCCGTGCCGGTCAGCCTGGGGATCGTGCTCGGAACGGTCGCGGCAGGCATCGCCGCCAGCTTCCTGCTGCCCCCCAAGAGGCCGGCCCGCACCGTCTGAAACGGTTCCACCACCGCCGCGCCGCTACACTCGCCGACCCATGAAGGTCCACGAGTTCCAGGCCCGTCAGCTGCTCGCCGAAGCCGGCGTCCCCGTGCCCGCGGGCGGCGTCGCCACCACCGTCGCCGAGGCCGTGCAGGCCGCGGAAGGGGTGTTCGCCGCCGGCGGATCGATCGCCGTGGTGAAGGCGCAGGTGCATGCGGGTGGCCGCGGCAAGGCCGGCTTCGTGAAGGTCTGCAGGAGCGTGGACGAGGCCCGCACGGCGGCCGAGTTCATGCTGAACAACCGGATGGTCAGCCCGCAGACCCCGCCCGAGGGC
>CAIOTP010000367.1 GCA_903861235.1 uncultured bacterium
ACTACAAGGGCAAGACCGAGGTGAACGCGGTCACCAACCAGCCGATCCCGGGCCTGAAGGGCAGCGAGAACGGCGTGGTCCTGTTCAAGATCCTTCGCAGCGCCGGCAAGGCCGCCGACAAGGGCCGCGTGTGCATCGTGGGCCGAAACCCGGAGGCGCTGTGGTTCGACGGCTACGCCGATCGCGTGCTCTTCGACGAGGCCGGCCTGTACGACTACAGCCGCGTGAAGATGGCCCGCCTGACGCACGGCACGCCCGCGCCCGCCTGCCGATGATCGACAAGCGGGTCGCGAGTGCGCGCGAGGCCGTGGCGGATGTCCGCGACGGCGCCACGGTCATGATCGGCGGCTTCGGCGAGGCCGGCAGCCCGATCGAGCTGATCCACGCGCTGATCGACCAGGGCGCGAAGGGCCTCACCGTGATCAGCAACAACACGGGCACGGGTCTGGTGGGCCTGGCCGCGCTGCTGCGCGCCGGCCGCGTGCGGAAGGTGATCTGCTCCTTCCCCAGGACCGCCGGCTCCACGGTGTTCCCCGACCTCTATCGTGCCGGCAAGGTGGAACTGGAACTGGTGCCGCAGGGCACGCTCGCCGAGCGCATCCGTGCGGGTGGCGCCGGCATCGCCGCCTTCTACACCCCCACCGCCGCGGGCACGCCGCTGGCGGACGGCAAGGAGACCCGCGCCTTCGACGGCCGCGAGCATGTGCTCGAACACGGCCTCCGGGCGGACTTCACGCTGATCAAGGGTCGAGTGGCGGACACGCACGGCAACGTGCTCTTCCATCGCACGGCGCGCAACTTCGCCCCCATGATGGCCACGGCCGCGGCGGTCACGATCGTGCAGGCCGCCGAGGTGGTCCAGGCGGGCACGCTGGACCCCGAGTGCGTCGTCACGCAGGGCATCTTCGTGGATCGCGTGGTGCACGTGCCCTCGCCGGCCCTCGAGTCCGCCCTGAACGAGGCAGGAGCGAGCTATCCATGAGCGCGGCCTCGACCGGCAGGACGGAGAGCACGCTCGGCTGGACCCGCGAGGGCATCGCGGAGCGCGTGGCCCAGGACATTCCCAACGGTTCCTACGTGAACCTGGGCATCGGTATCCCGGAACTGGTGGCCCGCTACGTGCCCGCCGGCCGCACGCTCGTCTACCACACCGAGAACGGCCTGCTCGGCATGGGCCCATCGCCTGCCGCGGGCCAGGGCGATCCGGAACTGATCAACGCGGGCAAGCGGCGCGTGAGCATGATGCCGGGCGCCGCGTTCTTCGATCAGGCGACCAGCTTCGCCATGATCCGAGGCGGACACCTGGACCTGAGCGTGCTGGGCGCTCTGCAGGTGGCGGCCAACGGCGACCTGGCCAACTGGTCCACGGGCGCCGACGACGCCATTCCCGCCGTGGGCGGCGCCATGGACCTGGTCGCCGGCGTGAAGCGCGTGTTCGTCATGACCACGCATGTGACGAAGGAAGGCGCTCCCAAGCTGGTCGAGCGATGCACCTATCCGCTGACCGGCCGCGGCGTGGTCACCCGGGTCTATTCGGACCTGGCCGTGATCGACGTCACCCCGAAGGGCTTCAAGCTGGTGGAACTGGCGCCGGGCGTGGCCTTTGATTTCGTGCAGGAGCGCACCGGCGCGCCGATCCTCCGCCCCACACCCCGCACGGGAGCCTGACATGAGCCCGAACGCCGCCCAGACCACCCCCGCCACCCGCAGCGCGCAGCTTTTCGAGCGTGCCAAGAAGGTCATGCCCGGCGGCGTGAGCCGCAACACCGTGCTCTGGAGCGCGGTGCCGCCCTACGTGGCCCACGGCCAGGGCTGCCGCGTGACCGACATCGACGGCGTGACGCGCATCGACTTCGCCAACAACGTGGCCTCGCTCATCCATGGCCATGCCTACCCGCCGGTCACGCAGGCCGTGGCCGCGCAGCTGTCCCGAGGCACCGCCTTCATGATGGCCACAGAGCAGGAGGTGCTGCACGCCGAGCACATGTGCTCGCGCAGCCAGGGCTTCGACCGCATCCGCTTCGTGAACAGCGGCACCGAGGCCGTGATGGCGGCCCTGAAGGCGGCCCGCGCGTTCACGGGGCGGCCCAAGATCGCCAAGGTCGAGGGCGCCTATCACGGCGCGTACGACTACGTGGAGACCAGCCAGGGCTCCACCCCCAAGGACTGGGGCAGCGTGGATCACCCCAGCCGCGTGCCGCTGGTGCATGGCGCGCCGCAGTCGACCATGGAAGAGGTCGTGGTGATCCCATTCGACGACATCGACCGGTCCATCGCGCTGCTGAACGAGCACAAGGCGGACCTGGCCTGCGTGGTGCTCGATCTGCTTCCCCACCGCGTGGGCCTGAAGCCCGCCTCGCCCGCGTTCGTGAACGCCATCCGCGAGTGGACCGCCAGGCACGGCGCCCTGCTGGTGCTCGACGAGGTGATCACCTTCCGCACCGAAGTGGGCGGCGCCCAGCAGCGCTACGGCATCCACGGCGACCTGACGGCGCTGGGCAAGATGATCGGCGGCGGCTTCCCAGTGGGCGCGCTCGCCGGCAAGGCCCAGTTCATGGAAGTGCTCAATCCTGCGGCTCCCAAGCTGCTCTTCCCGCTCTCGGGCACCTTCTCCGCCAACCCGGTCACCATGACCGCGGGCCGCGTGGCCATGGAGCACTTCGACGCCAAGGCCGCGGCACGGCTCAATGCGCTCGGCGACCGCGTGCGTCACGGCATCGAGCAGGCCATCGCCCGCACCGGAGCCTGCGCCAGCGTGACCGGCGGCGGCTCCATGTTCCGCGTGCACATGAAGGCCCAGGTGCCCTCGAACTACCGCGAGGCGTACACCACGCCCGAGGAAGGCAAGCGGCTCAAGCTCATGCTGGAGCACCTCTTCGCCGAGGGCTTCCTGATGGTGGGCACCTGCACGGGCATGCTCTCCACCCCCATGACCGAGACCGAGATCGACGCCCTGGTGGCCGCGATGGAGAGCGGCTTCAGGCGGCTGGCGAAGGCCTGAGCGAGACGCTCACTCCCGCTCGATCAGCACGGCCAGTCCCTGGCCCACGCCCACGCAGAGCGAGGCGATGCCGCGACGGGCGTTCCGTCGCACCATCTCGTGCACCAGCGTCACGGTGATGCGGGCGCCGCTCGCACCCAGCGGGTGGCCCAGGGCGATCGCGCCACCGTTCACGTTCACACGAGCCGGATCCAGACCCAGCTCGCGCACACAGGCCACGGCCTGGGCCGCGAACGCCTCGTTGAGCTCGACCAGATCGACCGACTCGGGCTTGACACCGGTGCGGGCGGCCAGCTTGCGGACGGCGGGCACCGGGCCGACGCCCATGAACGCGGGATCCACGCCGGCGGAGGCGCCCATGCCCACGAAGGCGAGCGGCTTCAGACCCAGGGCCTTCGCGCGGCCAGCCTCGACCAGCAGCAGCGCCGCGGCGCCGTCGTTCACGCCGGAAGAATTCCCCGCGGTCACGGTGGCGTCGGCGGCCTTCGAGAAGGCCGGCTTCAGTGCCGCAAGCTTCTCGAGCGTGGTGTCCGGACGCGGATGCTCGTCGGTGCCGAACACGATCGGCGGCTTCTTGCCCTGTGGAGTCTCGACCGGCACGATCTCGTCGGCGAACTTGCCGGCCGCGTCGGCGGCGGCCCATCGCCTCTGGCTCTCGAGCGCGAATCGATCCTGGTCCTCGCGCGAGACGCCATGCTTCCGGGCCACGTTCTCCGCCGTCTCGCCCAGCGAGATCGTCGGGTACCTGGCCGCCATGGCCGGATTCACGAAGCGCCAGCCGATCGTGGTGTCGTGCATCTCCTGGGTGCGGCCCCACGCCTCGCCCGACTTGCTCAGCACGTACGGTGCGCGGCTCATGGACTCCACGCCGCCCGCCACCATGACGTCGCCGCACCCCGCCTCGATCATGCGGGCGGCCACGTGCACAGCCTCCAGCCCGGAGGCGCAGAGCCGGTTCACGGTGGCCCCCGCCACCTCCACCGGCAGCCCGGCCAGGAGCGCAGCCATGCGGGCCACGTTGCGGTTGTCCTCGCCCGACTGGTTGGCGGCACCGAAATAGACCTCGTCGACCGCCTTCGGATCCACGCCCGCCTTCGCCACCACGGCCTTGATCACATGGGCGGCCAGATCGTCCGGACGGACGCCCGCCAGAGCACCTCCATGACGGCCGATGGGCGTGCGGACGGCAGCGACGATGGCGGCGCGGCGGGTCATGCGTGCGATCGTACCGCTCTCCACACGACGTCCGATCGCCGTCTCAGGGCTGCGCAAGTCGCCGCTGGATGTGGGCCAGGGAAGCTTCCACCTGATCGGCCAGCACCAGGCAGATGTCGCCGGACTCCAGTCGATCGAGCGAGAT
>CAIOTP010000368.1 GCA_903861235.1 uncultured bacterium
CCACACGGGCACGCACCTGCTCAACTGGGCGCTGCGCGAAGTGCTCGGCGACGAGGTGCAGCAGCGAGGCAGCCTGGTGGCCGACGATCGTCTGCGCTTCGACTTCAGCTTCGGCCGCGCCATGACCGCCGAGGAAGTGGCCCGAGCCGAGCGCCTCGTGCAGGAGGCGATCGCGAAGAACCTGAAGGTGGACGCCGCCGAGGCGCCGCTCGCGAAGGCGAAGTCGATCGCCGGTGTGCGGGCGGCGTTCGGCGAGAAGTACCCCGATCCGGTCCGCGTGGTCAGCATCGGCGCCACGGTGTCCGAACTGCTCGCCGACCCCGCCAACTCGAAGTGGCGCCAGTGCAGCGTGGAGTTCTGCGGCGGCACGCACCTCACCGCCAGCGGCGAGGCGAAGCGCTTCGCGATCGTGAGCGAGGGTGCCCTCAGCGCGGGCGTGCGGCGCGTGCTGGCGCTGGCCGGCGTGCCCGCGGAAGCCGCGTTCGCCGCGGCGAACAACCTTCGGGATCGCCTGGCCGCGGCGGAGAACCTGCAAGGCCAGGAACTGGTCGACGAGACGTCGGCCATCGGCAAGCTCTGCGACGAGCTCACGCTTCCGGCGAGCGAGAAGCATGCGCTGCAGGCACCGCTGGAGACCCTGCGCGACAGGGCGAAGGCCGCTCGCCGTCAGGGCGAGCAGGCGGGCCGCGAGTCGGCCGTGGCCTCCATGCACGCCATCCTGGCCCACTCGCCGGGCAGCGTGCTGGTGGCGCAGATCGACGGCGCCGACGCCCCCGCCCTGCTGGCCGCGATCGACGTGGCCAAGGCGAAGGCGCCCGAAACCGCGGTGCTGCTCCTGAGCCCGGACGCCGAGGCCGGCAAGGTCGCCATCGCGGCGCGCGTGCCGCAGTCGCTCATCGCCAAGGGCCTGAAGGCCGGCGACTGGGTGAAGGCGGCGGCGCAGGCCTGCGGCGGCAGCGGCGGCGGCAAGCCCGACATGGCGCAGGCCGGCGGCAAGGACGTGTCCAAGGTGGCGGAGGCGATCGCCGCGGCGAAGACGCTGGCGGCGAAGGCCGGCTAGGCCGCTTTCCGGTCGCCGCTTGATCGCCCCGACACGATCCGGATCGCCAGCTCCAGCGCAATCCCCGCCACCACGCCCTTCAGCAGGTCGGTGGCCAGGACCGCGGCCACCGTGCCCGCGAACGGCACGAACCGCGTCCAGCCCAGTCGCCACTCCTCCAGCAGCAGCTTGGGCGAGGCCAGTTTCAGGCCCACCTGCACCAGCACGGCGGCCAGGCACGCCAGCGGAATCATGTTGAGCAGGCGCCCCGCGAACAGCACGGCCACGGCCAGGAGCGCCCCGTGCACCAGCGCCGAGAGCCTCTCGCGTCCGCCAGCCTGAAGGTTCGCACCGCTCCGCACGATGACCGCGGTCACCGGCAGGCCACCGAGCCATCCGCTGGCCATGTTCGCGGCACCCTGGGCGACCAGCTCACGATCAGGCGGACTGGTGCGCCTGAGCGGGTCGAGCCCGTCGATCGCCTTGAGCGAGAGCAGCGTCTCGATGCTCGCCACCAGGGCCAGCGTGAGGGCCACGCGCCAGACCGCAGGATCTCGCAGTGAACCCACCTCGGGCACCGGCAACGCATCGCGAAGGGCGCTCCAGCCGCCCAACGGCACGTCGACCAGCTGTCGAGGATCGATCGCCAGACCAGGTCGGCCGGCGAACGCCAGGCCCATGCACACCCCGAGCGTCACCACAATCAGCGCCGGCGGCAGAAACGCGTGCCGTGCCAAGGGCGTGCGGCCCCAACCGTACAACACCACCAGCGAGACGCCCGCCACCAGCGCGGGGCCCAAGGCGAAGCTCGAGATCATCTCCGTCACGGCACCCTCGCCGCCGACCAGGGCAGGCAACTGCTTCCACACGATGATCACGCCGATGGCCGCGAGCATGCCCCGAATCACGGGCTCGGCCACCAGGCTTGCGAAACGGCCCGTCCGCAGCAGTCCGAGCGCGACCTGGATGGCGCCCGCGATCATGGTGGCGGCCAGCAGGCGCTCGAAGCTGCCGAGCGCCTTGGTCTCGAAGAGCACGATGGACGTCAGACCGGCGGCGGGTCCGGTCACCGACAGCGGCGAGCGGCTGAGAAACGGCACCAACAGACCACCCACCACCCCGGCCACCAGACCACTCACCGGCGGCACCCCGCTGGCCAACGCGATGCCCAGGCACAGCGGCACCGCCACCAGGAACACCACCACGCCCGCCACCGCATCGCCGCGTGGATGGCTGAACATGGCCCTGAGCGACTGCATCACGCGCAAGCCTAGCCGTGGTTCCCGGCCGAAGCCGAAGTCGCGATACCTTCACCGCATGCAACCCGGCGCCTCCATCGACTCGGTGCTCCAGGAAAACCGCGTCTTCCCGCCTCCGGCCGACTTCGCCTCGCGCATGGGCGCCGTTCATGTGCCGGACATGGCCGCGTACCGCGCCGAGCACGAGCGGTCGATCCGCGATCCCGAGGGCTTCTGGGCCGACGTCGCCAGGGGCTTCCACTGGTTCAAGCCCTGGGGCAAGGTGCTTGAATGGAACCTGCCCGACGCGAAGTGGTTCGTGGGCGGCCAGACCAACGCCTGCTTCAACGCGGTCGACCGCCAGGTGGAGCAGGGTCATGGCGACGAGGTGGCGATCATCTGGGAGGGCGAGCCCAACGCCGCAGGACCGCATGGCCACGAGGTCCGGCACATCACCTACCGCGAGCTTCGCGACGAGGTGGCCCGCTGCGCCGCCGCGCTCGAGAGCCTGGGTGTCAAGAAGGGCGACTTGGTCACCATCTACATGGGCATGGTGCCCGAGCTGGCCGTGACGGTGCTGGCCTGTGCGCGCCTCGGCGCTCCGCACAGCGTCATCTTCGGCGGGTTCGCGGCACAGGCCATCGTGGACCGCGTGCAGGACGCCGACAGCAAGGTCATCGTGACCTGCGACGGGGCGTGGCGCCGCGGCTCGCTCGTGCCGCTCAAGGCCAACGTGGACGCCGCCTGCGCCCAGCTGCCGAGCGTGCGCAGCGTGCTCGTGCTCCGGCGCACAGGCGGCGAAGTGAGCATGAAACCCGGTCGCGACACCTGGTGGCACGACCTGGTTCCGAAGCAGCCCACCAGTCGCGCCTGCGAGCCGGTCGATGCGGAGCATCCGCTCTTCCTGCTGTACACCAGCGGCAGCACCGGCAAGCCCAAGGGCATCCTGCACACGACCGGCGGCTACATGGTCTTCACCGCGGCGACCGCGCGATGGACGTTCAACCTGCAGCCGGGCACCAAGCAGGTGTACTTCTGCACCGCCGATCTGGGCTGGATCACCGGCCACAGCTACATCGTGTACGGCATCCTTCCCAACCGCGTGCCCACGCTCATGTACGAGGGCGCGCCGAACTGGCCGGGCGAGGACCGCTTCTGGTCGATCGTCGCGCGGCACAAGGTCACGCACTTCTACACCGCTCCCACCGCCATCCGCAGCTTCATGCGCTGGGGCGACGCGCACCCGGCGAGGCACGACCTCTCGAGCCTGCGCGTCCTCGGCACCGTGGGCGAACCCATCAACCCCGAGGCGTGGGTCTGGTACCACGAACGCATCGGCGGCGGTCGCTGCCCGATCGTCGACAC
>CAIOTP010000369.1 GCA_903861235.1 uncultured bacterium
GCCACCATCACGGTGCGGCGCATCGTGGCCAACGAGGGCGTGGAGCGCATCTTCCCGCTGCACTCGCCCCGCCTGGCCAGGATCGACGTGATCCGCCGCGGCGACGCCCGCCGCAGCAAGCTGTACTTCCTGCGCGACCGCACCGGCAAGAGCCGCCGCCTGCGCGACCAGCGGCGCGGTCTGAAGTCGCTGGAGGCCGCCCTGGCCGCCACCGACACCGCCGCCGAGGCGCCGGCCGCCGAGGCCCCGAAGAAGGGCGAAGGCAAGAAGGCCAAGAGCAAGGAGTGAGTCGTTCCGGCGGGTCGGCGCTTGACGCGGCGCCGATCCGCCGGCACCTCCACCTTCCATGCAGGTGCGCCTGAGCAAGACCTTCGGGTTCGAGGCGGCCCACTGGCTGCCCTGCTTCCCCCCGGAGCACAAGTGCCGCCGCATGCACGGCCACAGCTTCCGCGTGGAGGTGGTCGTGGAGGGCGAACTCGATCCCGCCAAGGGCTATCTGGTCGACTTCGGGGATCTGAAGCGCGCCACGCAGCCGATCGAGCAGGCCCTGGACCACCGCTGCCTGAACGAGATTCCCGGGCTGGAGAACCCGACCAGCGAGATGCTGGCCAAGTGGATCTGGGACCGGCTCAAGCCGGCCATGCCCATGCTGAGCGAGGTCGTGGTGCAGGAGACCTGCACCAGCCGCTGCCACTACCGAGGCTGATCGGCCGGCGAGCCGTCGGGCTTCAGTCGCCGCACCTGGATGTTCGCGAACTCGATCGGGGCGCCATGGTCCTGCAGGCCGATGGGGCCGCTCGCAGGCACGCCGGGCAGCTGCGCGTTCTCGACCACCTGCTTGCCGTTCAGGTTCACGCTCAGCCGGTCGCCCACCATGCGGATGCGGAAGCGGTTCCATTGCCCGGGGGCGGCGTCCGCCCGCTCCTTCGGCGTGACCGCCCGGCGCACCTCGGCGGACTGGTTGGGGTCGGAGCGGTAGCCGTAGACCTCGCCGCTGCCGATCGGCCAGCACCAGATGTTCACCTGGCTCTTGTCGTTGCCGCGGAGCAGGATGCCGCTGTCGCCGTAGTCCTCGATCGCCACCAGCTTGGGCTTGCCGCCCGGTCCGAGCGGCTGCGAGCCGTCCGGCCGCACTTCAGGAACCTCGGCCTTGGAGGGCTTGCCGGTCCATCGCCAGTCGCAGATCAGCTCGAAGTCGCCGTAGCTCTCCTCCGTCCACAGGTCGCCGCCGCGGCCGTCGTAGACCAGTCGCCAGTCCTGCGGCTCCCAGTGACCGATGGCGGAGTCGCTCTCGTTCCAGCCGCGCAGCGATCCGTCGAAGATGCTCCGGAACCCCTCGTCGGGCAGGCAACGCTGTTCGGGAGGCAGCGGAGCGCCGTCAGGCAGCTTCTGCAGGCGGATGTTGCGGAACCGGATCGGACTGCCCTCGCTCTCCAGGCAGATGTGGCCTTCGCGCGGCGACATGTCGCGACCACCGCTCACCTCCTTGCCGTTCACCTCCAGCTTCAGCGTGCCGTCTCGCGCGGTCACGCGATAGCGGTTCCACTCGCCCGCACCCTTGGTGAGCCGGTCGCTCGGCAGGCAGCGCGCCCAGCCTGCGGGATGCGGCCGGTCCGGCACCATGGTGGCGCCGTGGATGGAGAAGATGTCGCCCTGCCCGGTGTACAGGAGCGTGCCCTTCTCGTCCTTCACGTCGTCGCTCAGCATGACCTGGACCTCGATGCTGCGGGTGAAAGGCTGGCCCCGCACGGGCAGTGGATCGCTCCACACGAAGAGGCCGCTGTTGCCACCCGGCTTCTCGTGCATCCACTCCATCTCCAGGATGAAGTTCCGGAAGGTGTCGGCCGTGCGCAGGATCCCGGTGGGCGTGCCCGTGCAGCGGATCTCGCCGTCCTGCACGGCGAAGGTCTCGGGCGCACAGTTCACGTTGACCCAGCCCGAGAGATCCTTGCCGTTGAAGAGCGGCATCCACGCCTCGTCGGCGCGCGCGATGGTGGCGGTCATGACCAGGACCAGGACGGCGGTTCGGAGCATGGTCCGAAGGCTAACGCCGGGGCGCGTACGATCGCACCGTGAACCTTCATGTGCTCCACGACGCCCGCACGCTGGCCCGTCTGGCGGGCGGCACCGCGCCAGCCTGCGACGCCCTGGCCTGTCGGCTGGGAACCCCCGATCAGGTGGCGGCGGCGTGGGTGGACGGCAACCCGCTCGCACCGGGCTGGATGGCCATCACCGAGGTGCCCGCACCCCGGCTCCTGTGCTGGAGCGGCACGCTGGCCCCGGAACCCTTCGAACTGCACCCGGCGAACTGGCTCCGGCCGGGCCGCGCGGCCCTGGACGCCCTGGTGCAGTCCGCGGCCCCCGCTCTGGAGTCCCGCGGACTGGCGCTCTGCCTCCGCCCCCACGCCCGACATGTGCTCAGCGACGCGCAGGGTTGCCTTCGCTTCCTCACCGATCATGCGGGCCTGCCCGTGCAGGTGGCCCTCTCCCCCGCCGACATGCTCACGGCGGACATGCTGCCCGAGCTGCCGGAGCACCTGCACCGGATCTTCACCGGTCTGGGCCCTCGCGCGGCCCTGCTGCTTCTGCAGGATGTCCAGCTCTCCGCCGGCGACGACGCCCCACTGCAGGCCGTGCCGCTGGGCCAGGGCCTTCTGCCTCGAGACCTGGTGCTGGACCTGCTCGGCCGCCATGTGCCACCGGAGACCCCGGTGGTGCTGTCCCCCACGGGACTGGCCGACCAGCTGGCCTGGCTGGGCCGGACAGGCTGAGAACCTGCCGAAGTTCCACAACCCGCGGCTCCGATCGTTGCCCCCGCCCCCGCACGGGGTAGACTTCCTCGCACCGACTGGAGGATCCGGTCGCTGCAGGAGGTTCCGTCAGGATGACTGCCCTCGCGTCGGCTCTCGACGCCCGCGTGCTCGTGCTGAACAGGCTCTACGGCGCCATCCGCGTCGTGGACGCCCGTCGGGCCTTCACCTTGGTCTGCAAGCAGGTCGCCGAGATCGTCTCGGTCGAGAACGGCAACTACGTCAGCTACGACCTGCGGACCTGGGCGGACGCCGCGGAATTCCAGAGGCAATTCGAGCACGATCAGCACGACTGGCTGCAGACCACGCGGCTGGTCATCGCCGTGCCCAAGGTGATCCGCCTGCTGGGCTACGACCGCTTCCCGAAGGAGCAGGTCAAGCTCAACCGCCGAAACATCTACGCCCGCGACGGCAACCGCTGTCAGTACTGCGGCAAGCACTTCAGCACCCGCGAACTCACGCTCGACCATGTGGTGCCGCGTGTGCAGGGAGGCGGCAACACCTGGGAGAACCTGGTCTGCGCCTGCGTGAAGTGCAACGCCCGCAAGGGCGGACGCACCCCCTCCGAAGCCGGCATCCGCCTGATCCGCCCGCCGGTGAAGCCCAAGCGCAATCCCGCCATCGCGGTCCGGCTGGGCAGCCCCAAGTACCAGAGCTGGAAGGCCTTCCTGGACGAGGCCTACTGGACCGTGGAACTGACCTGACAGGTCGATTGCCGCCCCCACACCAGCCCTTTCGGGATGGGAAATGGATGGGCCCTGCAATGCACTTGACGCAATATGCATTTTTAGTGCAAAAGATTGATAACACGCGCATGTTATTTCGACTTTATTGACAGGGATTCACTTCGGTGCACAATGCGTCCATGTCGAGCAGGATCTCCGCTGGCACGAAGGCTCCACCGTCCGTCGAGCGATTGGTGGCGAACCTGACAGCGCTCGGCGGTGCCCCCACCGTGGTCGGCATCCAGCGGGTTCTTCAGCAGTCGGAGCTGGAAGTGGCGGATCTGGCCGATTTCGTCCAGACGGATCCGCGTCGGTACCACAGAAGCCGTGTCGCCTGGACCCCGGCGTTCGAAGTGCTGGTCATGACGTGGCTCCCCGGCCAGTGCAGCCCGCCACACGACCACGGCGGCTCCATCTGCGCCATGCGTGTGATCCGCGGCACGGCTCTGGAACGGACCTATCAAGTCGCGGAGGATGGCCTGGCCGACGCATGCATGGAGGAGCGGATCCCTGCAGGCCGGACCGTGGCAGGCGACGACGCGGGCGTGCACAGCGTGCACAATCTCGACGCCGATGGTCCGCCCCTGGTCACGCTGCATGTGTACGCCCCGCCCCTTCGCGACTACCGCCGATTTGTTCCTCGCCCCCAGCGGTCAGGCCCGGGAGTCCGGATGATCAGGGAGTCGCCGAGCCGCTCGGTCTGCATCATCGGAGGCGGATTCAGCGGCGTGGCCACGGCGGTGCAACTGCTGCAGGCGCCCGCAGGCCAGGAACGCCTGACCGTGCACCTGATCGAGCGCCGTGGCACGCTGGGCGAGGGCCCCGCGTACGGCACGCGCGAGCTCGAGCACCTGCTGAACGTGCCCGCCCGCAACATGAGCCTGCTCGCCCAGGATCCCGGCCACTTCCTTCGCTGGCTGCAGGCCGTCGATCCCGGCACGGGTCCCACCACCTTCGCGCCTCGGCAGCGATTCGGCGAGTATCTGCGGGAGACCCTGGAAGCCTCGATCCACACGGCCAAGGACAGGGCTGACGTGCATCTGCATCTGGACGAGGCTCGCCGCGTGATCCGACGCTCCGGAGGGGGTTGGCTGGTGCACCTGGCCCGGGGAGCGTCGGTGGAATGCGAGCATCTGATCGTCGCGGCCGGCCACCGACCTCCGGGCGATCCCTTCGCCGGCCGCTGGCAGGGACCGCGCCGAAGGTGGATCGCCGACCCGTGGCGGCCCCACGTGGTGACCGACATCGCCCCCGACGAACCCGTGGTGATCGTGGGCAGCGGCCTGACCGCCGTCGACATGCTGCTCAGCCTCACGGGTGATCAGGCACCGCGCCGCCGTGCACCCATCTGCATGCTCACGCGCACCGGGCTCCTGCCCCGCGTGCACACCGATCCTCCCGCGCCCGCGGCGGACCTGGCCGCGGCGATCGCACCCCTGCTGGCCGCTCCGGAGCTTCGAATCCGAGACCTGCTTCGGTGGCTTCGCCCGCAGCTTCGCCAGGCCGTCGACTGGCGGGGCGTGATCGACGGCCTTCGGCCCCACACCACCGCGCTCTGGCAGCGGCTGCCTCTGGCGGAGCGGCGACGCTTCCTTCGGCATCTCCAGGGCCTTTGGGAGGTGCACCGCCACCGGACCGCCGCATCGGTGGGGGCTCACGTGCAGCGCGCAAGAGATGAAGGACTGCTGCAGGTGGTGCGCTGTCGCATCGACGGAGCCACGGCCTCGGACGAGGCGGTGAGCCTGCGCGTGCAAGCCTGGCGAAGGGGCCAGCCCGCGCAGCACCGCGAGTTCGAGGCCGCCTGGGTGATCAACTGCACCGGCCCCGCCTCGGCCGCCCAGCGCGGCGACGCCGATCCCGCCATCGCGTCGCTGATCGAAGCTGGACTGGCGACTCCCGATCCTCTGGGCCTGGGACTGGAAACCACCCCCGACGGGAAGGCCCTGGATCACGAAGGACGCCCCGTGGCCGACCTTGGGGTGGTGGGCACCCTCCGAAAACCGGGCCTGTGGGAGAGCACCGCGGTGCCCGAACTGAGGGAACAGGCCCGTCAGGTGGCTCTGGGGGCCCTCCGGCGGCCCCTGGCTCGCTAAATCACCCCCCCCGGCGCTGGACGGCACGACCCGGAAATCGAGACTGAAGCAGCCCCCTTCGCGGTCCGATGAGGAGGGGGCAGGTTCTGCACCGCTGCCCATGATGCCCACCACCGCCGCATCCTCGAGCGATGTTCCCACCTCCGCACCGAGCGTGGCCGAACCGTGCGCGCCGTCGATGCCCGTGGAGCGGCTGGGCTCCGGGGCTCGGCTGGGCGCGTTCACCATCGTCAGGCTGATCGGCATGGGCGGCATGGGCTGCGTGTACGAGGCGCGTCAGGACAGCCTGAAGCGCACGGTGGCCGTGAAGGTCATGGGCCGCCGCAGCGAATCCGCCCGGCGCCGCTTCGAGTTCGAGGCCAAGCTGCTCGGCAGCCTGCGACATCCGGGCATCGCCCAGATCTTCGAGGTGGGCGTGTGGGAGGGCGGCGGTGGCGTGCCCTGGTTCGCCATGGAGTACATCCCCAACGCCAAGCCGATCACCGAGTACGCCGCGCCGCTGCGCGTGCGCGAGCGGCTGGAGCTCTTTCGACAGGTCTGCCTGGCCGTGGCCCACGGACATCAGCGTGGCGTGATCCACCGGGACCTCAAGCCAGGCAACATCCTGGTGGACGGCTCGGGCCACGCCCGCGTGATCGACTTTGGCGTGGCCCGCAGCACCGACAGCGACCTGGCGGTCACCACCCTGCGCACCGACGTGGGCCAGCTGGTGGGCACGGTGCAGTACATGAGCCCTGAGCAGTTCGACGCCGATCCGCACGATCTGGACATCCGCAGCGACGTCTATGCCCTGGGCGTGATCCTGTACGAACTGCTGGCCGAGCGTCCTCCCTACGACCTCCGACGGACCTCCGTCCACGAATCGGCCAGGATCGTGCGTGAGGAGGACCCCCCCCGCCTGTCCTCCGGCGGCCGCTCGCTGCCGCACGACCTGGACCTCGTCGTGCGCAAGGCCATGGCCAAGGAACGGAGCCACCGGTACGGCAGCGCCACGGATCTGGCGGCCGACATCGATCGATTCCTGGCGGGTCGCGCCGTGTCGGCGCGGGAGCCGGGCGTCTGGGAGACCCTGCGGTGGGCTGCGTCGCGACATCGGGCACTCGCCGGCGCCGTGACCGCCGCGGTGGTCGTGCTGCTGGGCTCGCTGGCCGGCATGTTCCACCTTCGCCAGATGTCCATCCGTGCCGAGCACGCGGCCGAGGCGGCCCGAACCGAGGCCGAGGCCAACCTGGACGAAGCCACCGACCGCGGTCGTCGGGCCGAGAGCGCGCTGGCCCGCCTGCAGCCGGAGATGCATGTGAGCGGTGTGCGGCACGCGCTGGGCGCGCTCGCCGAGGGCCGTCTGGAGACGGCCGAGCAGGAGTTCCAGTCCTTGCTGTCGATCGATCCACCCGAGTTCGCCGATCGTGTGGAGCGGCGGTGCCTGCAGCGGGTTCTCCATCCGGAGCAGCTGGCCCTGACCGTGGGCACGGGCGCCACGCAGGCCGTGGTGGCGGATCGCGAGGGCCGCCTGCTGGCGGCGC
>CAIOTP010000370.1 GCA_903861235.1 uncultured bacterium
CAGGCCATCATGTCGAGCACTTCGGCCAGCACCGCCTCGCCGTCGCCGGACGCGTCGAACTCGTCACGCCCCAGCCACGCCCGCACCACCTCCGCCGGATCCACGCCGCGCTCGATCAGGAACACCGGCTCCGCGTGCACGGCCATGCTGCGAGGTCCCGCGGGACGCACGTCGAATCCCAGCCTCGCCAGCAGCGGCTGCGCCTCCTCCAGCCGCTCCACTTCCAGCGCGGTGGCGGGCTCCACACGCGGCGCCAGCAGCGGCTGGCTGGGCAACGGGCCGCCCAGGACCTGGGCCCGAAGACGCTCGAACATGACGCGCTCGTGCAGCGCGTGCTGGTCCACCACCACCAGTCCGTGCTCGTCGCTGGTGATCAGCCAGGCCTTGCCCGCCTGCAGGAAGCGCGGTGCAGCGACCGGCATGGGCAGCGGGGTCGCCGCCGTTTCGCCGAACACCGGCGCCGCGGGTTCGGCCAGCGCCTGCCGCATGACGCCATAGTCGAAACCGGTCTCCGCCGGGCCGACGCCGGACGGCGTGGACACGGCGCCGCCTGGCCAGAGGGCCGAAGCCGGGCGCTCGAGCGGCATCTCCGGCATCAGGTGCGCCGAGCGGAGCGCCGTCTTCACCGCCCGGTGCACCAGCGAATGCACCAACGAGGGCTGCCGGAAGCGCACCTCGCTCTTCGCGGGATGCACGTTCACGTCCACCTCGCGCGGGTCGATCTCCACCGCCAGGAAGCCCACGGGCGTGCGGCCCGGCTCGATCAGGCCGCGATAGGCCTCGCGCACCGCGTGAAGCAGACCGCGGTCGGCGATCGGTCGGCCATTGAGGGTGAAGCGAAGCCCCCGGGCCTGGGCCCGGGCCGACTCGGGTCGCGCCATCAGGCCCCACACCGAGACCGGCGAACCCTGGCCCAGCGCCGCGTCGGCATCCACCAACAGCGGCTCGCGGCCCAGGCCCTCGCCCAGCACGTCGGCCACGCGGCGGGCGGGATCCTCGGTGGCGTGCAGTTCGATGGCGCGTCGGCCACCGTGCCAGAGCGCGAAGGCCACCTGCGGCCGACCCAGCGCCAGCCACTCCAGCACCTCCGTCACCCGGCCCGCTTCGGTGGGCTCGCTGCGGAGGAACTTCCGCCGTGCGGGCACCTGCCCGAAGAGCCGCTCCACCTCGATCCGCGTGCCCGGATTCGCGGCCGCGGGCCGCACGGCGGTGGTGCGGCCATGGTCCACCTCGATGCTGGCCCCCTGCCCGGCCGAAGCGGGCCGACTGGTCACCACCAGCCGCGACACCGAGCCGATGCTGGCCAGCGCCTCGCCTCGGAAGCCGTAGCTGGCGATCGAGAGCAGGTCGTCCAGCTGGGCGATCTTGCTGGTGGCATGGGCGGCCACCGCCAGGGACAGCTCGCCCTCCGGAATGCCCCCGCCGTCGTCGGTCACCTCGATGCGCTCGCAGCCTCCGCCCTCCAGACGGACCTCGATCCGGCTGGCCCCGGCGTCCAGCGCGTTCTCCACCAGCTCCTTCACCACGCTCGCGGGTCGGTCGACCACCTCGCCGGCGGCGATCTGGTTCACCAGGTGCTGGGGCAGCGCGCGAATGGGCACGCCGCCAGTCTACGAGCGGACTTCACCGATCCTTCACGTGGGGAAGTTGCGGAAACCCCACGCGCCGAGCCGATCTCCTGCTATGGTCTCGACCGGCATGTCCACCCTGGTCATCGGCGACCTGCACGGATGCGGTCAGGAGCTGGTCGAGCTGCTCGACCTGGCCCGCCGGGAACGCGCGGACGCGCGGGTGATCTTCGTGGGCGACCTCTTCACCAAGGGCCCGGAGCCGGAGACGGTCGTCGAGGCCATCGAGGACCTCCGCGACGAAGGTCGCCGCGTGGACCTGGTGTGCGGCAACCACGACCTCCGTCTGCTCGAGGCTCTCCGTCGCCGCGACGCGGGCGTGCCCCTGGACGAAATCCATCCCGCCGAAGCCACCGCCATCCGCCAGCTCGACCGCGCCGACCGTCTGGTCGCCGCCCGGCGTCTGCTGACCGAGGCGGCGGGCTGCGTGACCCTTCGCGGCCATGGCTGGACCGTGGTGCATGGCGGCATCCGCCCCGAGGTGGGCCTGGACGGCACGAGCGACTTCGACCGCATCCACCTGAAGGCGGCTCCGGGCGAGATCCCCTGGTGGGAGCGTTACGACGGACGCGACGGCCTGATCCTCGTCGGCCACAAGCCCCTTCGCGAACCGCTGCTGCTCCGGCGCGGCGGACGCCCGGTGGTGGTGAACGTCGACACGGGCTGCACCTACGGCGGCTCGCTCACCGGCTACTGCATCGAGGACGACCGCTTCCTGCAGGTGGCCTCACGGCAGCCGGCGCGGGAAGGCTTCACGCCGGCGGTCGCCACCGCGCCGCCATGGGCATCGGCCGGCCCCGTCCGAACGTTCGCGCGGAAAGCTTGATCGCCAGCGGAGCCTGGTCGCGCTTGAACTGGGCGCGGTCGATCGCCGCGCACCATCGCTGCACCAGCGTCGGGTCCAGCCCGGTCTGCTTCGCGATCGTGGCGGCGTCCTGTTCGTGGTCGATCCAGCCCTGCACGATGCGGTCCAGGTCCTCGTAGGGCGGAAGCGAATCCTGGTCGGTCTGATTCGGGCGAAGTTCGGCGCTGGGCGCCTTGGTCAGGCTCGATTCGGGAATCGGCGGACCCGGCAGGCCGAAGTCGCCGAAGTGGGCGTTCAGGTGACGGCTGACCGCGTACACCTGCGTCTTCAGCAGGTCGCCGATCGGAGCCAGCGCACCGATCATGTCGCCGTAGAGCGTGGCGTAGCCCGCGGCCAGCTCGCTCTTGTTGCCCGTGGCCAGGGCCAGCGAGCCGTCCGCATTGCTCACCGCCATCACGGTCAGCCCACGCAGGCGACTCTGCAGGTTCTCGTCGGCCAGGCCTTCGAAGCGACCGAGCCCGGCGGCCAGGTGCGCGGAGAACCGCTCGTGCAGGTCACGGATCGGAAGCTCGAGCAGGCGACCCAGCCCCAGGGTGGACGCCACCGCCTTCGCGTCAGCCACGCTGCCCGGGCTCGAGAAACGCGAAGGCATCATGATGCCGGTCACGGCCTGCGGACCCACCGCGATGGCCGCCAGCGTGGCCACCAGCGCGCTGTCGATGCCACCGGAAAGGCCCAGCGTCACCTTGGCATGGCCGGTCTTGCGGAAGTAGCCACGGATGCCCTGCACCATGGCGTCCACCAGGTCCCGCTCGGGCACGCGGGCGGGAGCTGCATGCAGGCGGCAACCGCCCCGCAGGTCGCACACGCGGACCGCAGGCTCGAAGAGCGGCGATTCGTCGGCCACGCGGCCGGCCGCGTCGACCAGCAGCGAGCCGCCGTCGAAGACCAGGTCGTCGTCGGCTCCGCACTGGTTGCAGAGCAGCAGAGGCACGCCGGAGCGGGCGGCCATCTGGCACACATGCCGCCGTTGACGCACCCGCTTGCCGAGCACGAAGGGAGATGCGCTGGCCACCAGCAGTGCGGTGGCGCCGGCGCGCACCGTTTCGGCCACGGGATCGACCTCGTAGGTCCGAGCGGCGTCCGCGTCGCGGCCGCCCCAGAGGTCCTCGCACAGCAGCAGACCCAGCCGCTCGCCGCCATGCTCCACCACCACCGGGCCCGGCCCCGGGGCGAACCAACGATCCTCGTCGAAGACGTCGTAGGTGGGAAGCAGTCGCTTGTCGTACCACCCCTCCACGCGCCCGCCCCGGCAGATGGCGATCGAGTTGGCCAGTCGGCGGCCACCCCGATCCACGCGTCGAACGGAGCCCAGCAGCAGGAGCAGATCCGGATGGCGGCGGGCCATCGCGGCCGCCGCGCGTTCACACGCCTCGGCCACGCCCTCACGCAGCACCAGGTCCCGCGGGGGATAGCCCAGCAGGGCCATCTCGGCCGTCAGGACCGCGTCGGCCCCTTGTCCACGTGCGGACGCCACGGCCCGCTCGATGGCTTCCAGGTTTCCCTCGATGTCGCCGACCGTGGGGTCCAGCTGGGCTGTGGCGATCCGGGCCATGAGGACCGCATGCTAGGGCTCCGGAAGCCGATCAGCCTGCGGCGGCGAGGCGGCGAGAAAGCACCTCCACCACCTGTCGCAGCGTGAAGGGCTTGCGGAAGATCGCCGAGGCGCCCGCCTGCCGGAGCATGGCTTCCTCCTGCGGCGTGAACGCGCTGCCCATGACGGCCAGTCGAGCGCCGGTGCCGGTGGAGCGGATCCAGGCGGCGAGTCCCGTGACCTCCCCGAGCCCCAGACTGGTGTCGGCGATGATCCAGCGTGGCGCGAAGCCCGCGCATTCCACGCCGGCGGCGAATGCCGTGGTGCTCACGCGGACCTCGCGGTCCGTCTCCGCGGCCAACGCGGAGGCCAGCGCCTTGGCGGTCTCGCGGTCGGCATCGACCACGAGCACCCGCTCGACTCCCTCCGTCGTGGGAGTCGAGGTCGGGATGCCCGTGTCACGAACGAAGGCGTCGAGGGCTTCCCGAGTCACGCGTCGATCGCGGCTCCCCGGGATCCGGTAGCCGGCCAGCCGGCCTGAATCGATCCACTTGCTCACGGTGCGGGCAGCCACGTTGCAGATGGCTGCGACTTCGCCGGTGGTCAGGACGCTCTTGGACTCTGGCTTGCTCATGCCCTTCCCATCGGCGACCTCCCAACCCCACTTGAGCGCCAGTCCCCGAACAGGGACGGGCTTACATATAGGACGCTACCCAGGTAGCGTCCTATATGTAAGCCCGTCCCTGTTCGGGGACTGGCGCTCAAGTGGGGTTGGGAGGTCGCCGATGGGAAGGG
>CAIOTP010000371.1 GCA_903861235.1 uncultured bacterium
GCAACGCGATGAAGTACAACCTGACCTGGAGCACCGCGGGCCTGATCAACGAGTACTGCCAGCCGTGCGAGGCGGTGGAAGACGGCGCGTTCGTCACCGTGCCGCCGCTGGAGCAGTTGGAGCACATGCAGATCGACGGGCTCGAACTGGAGGCGTTCAACACCTCCGGCGGCCTGGGCACGCTGGGCGAGACGCTCAAGGGCAAGGTGCGCAACCTCAACTACAAGACCATGCGCTTCCCGGGCCACCGCGACATCCTGAAGCTGCTGCTCCACGACCTGGGCTTCATCCACCACCGCGAGGACCTGGGCAAGGTGTTCGAACGCAGCCTGCCGGCGACCGACCAGGACCAGGTGGCGATCTTCGTGAGCTGCACCGGCGAGAAGGACGGGCGCTTTCTGGAGCGCACCTACGCCAAGGTGGTGCTGCACAAGGAGATCGACGGCCTGCCGTGGACGGCGATCCAGATCACCACCGCCGCCGGCGTGACCGCGGTGCTCGACCTGCTGCGCGAAGGCAAGCTGGCCCAGGCCGGCTTCGTGCGCAACGAGGACGTGGGCTTCGACGCGTTCATCGCCAACCGATTCGGCAGGCACTACGCCTAGGCCCGGAAACGGGGACGGGCCCACATATCGGCCCCTCGTCATTCACCCCGGCGATCCTGCCACGGTGACCACCCGCACGACCGAAGCGTCGGCGTCGGGCGCTTGCGCCGGAACGGTGACGAACCGCCCCTGATCGTCGGATCCGAACGCCAGCGACGCTCCGCCCGCGAGCAGCCGGGCCGACCGCACCGCGCCCATGGCGGCGGGCAGGCAAAGCCGTCCGTCCGCGGGCCAATCGAACACGATCAGGTTGAGCTCGAGCTCGGGCCTTCCGTCGGCCCCGGGCACTGTTCGGCTGGTGACCCGGCCCCAGGGCGGCGCCTCCGGAAAGGGTGACGCCTGCGTGCCGCGGATGGCGTCGCCGTTGACGCGCATCCAGCGTCCGATGGCCGCGAGTCGCTCCACGCTCTCGGGCGGGATCTCGCCGTCGGCGGTCGGTCCTACGTTGAGCAGGAAGTTGCCGCCCTTGCTCGCCGTCTCGCAGAGCGTGCGAATGAGCTGACGCGCACTCTTCCAGTTGTGGTCGCTCGCGTGGTACCCCCACGAGCCGTTCATGGTCATGCAGCTCTCCCAGTCCACGCCCGGCAGGCCGTTCGCGGGCACCTCCTGCTCGGGGGTGTGGTAGTCGCCGAAGGCTTCGCCCTTGGTGAAGCCCTGCATGCCCTCGCGGCCCGGACCGACACGGTTGTTGATCACCAGCGAGGGCTTCAGGCCCCGCACCAGCCGCTCGGTGCGACGACCCATGTCCGCGGTCCAGGTCGGCTCCCACTCACCGTCGAACCAGAGGACATCCACCTGTGGATACCGCGTGAGCAGGTCGCGCAGCTGGGCGTGCACGTGGCCCACGAACGGCTCGAGCGAGGTCTGCGTGGGCGGACGTGGGTCCCACGCCCTTCGCGGGATGTAGTCGGGATGGTGCCAGTCCATGAAGCTGTGATAGAGCCCCATGTGCACCCGGGTCTTCGCCACCGCCGCCGCGAGCTCCCCGATCAGGTCGCGCTTCGATGGCGCCTTCATGCTGTCGTAGTCGTGCAGTTCCGTGGGCCACAGGCAGAAGCCGTCGTGGTGCTTGGAAGTGAGCACGATGTAGCCGGCGCCGGAATCCTCGAAGATGCGGGCCCAGGCCTGCGGATCGAACCTGGTCGGATTGAACTTCGGGACCAGCTCGCGCTCCCAACGCATGGGATCGACCTTCGCGCTGTCCAGCAGCCACTCCGCTGCACCGCCGTAGGTCCTGCCGTCCCAGGTGCCGGCGGGAATGGAATAGAGCCCCCAGTGGATGAAGATGCCGAAGCGCGCGTCGCGCCACCACTTCATGCGGGCGTCGCGGGCGCCTGGCGTCTCCTGCCGGATCTCCTGGCCGGGCGCCGTGTCCGAGGCAAGGGCGTCGCCACCCCCCGCCGCCACGATCAACGCGACCAAGGACCGCACGCTTGGCGCAAGGAGAGCTCTGAGGTTCATATGGACAGCGTGCGCCACGGCACCCGCGTGGCAAGGGGGAAGGTGACAATCGGATTTCTTTGCATCCTGACCGTGCTGCAAACACTCAACCCCGCCCTCGCCATACGCTTGTGAAGATGCCCTCGCGGAGCGAGCCACACGCCTTCGACGCCGCGCGCCTCCAGTCGGACGGTCGCGTGCTGCTCGAATGGCTGGCCCGGCACTGGGCGACACTCGAGCATCGCCCCGTGCGGTCACCTGTCCGACCCGGCGAGGTCCGGTCCATGCTTCCCGTGGCTGCGCCCGAGGAACCGGAAACCGTGGAATCCGTCGTGCAGGACCTCGACCGCGTGATCGTGCCGGGTCTCACGCTCTGGCAGCACCCTTCGTTCTTCGCCTACTTCCCGGCGAACGCCAGCGGCCCCGCGATCCTGGGCGAGCTCCTGAGCGCCGGACTGGGCGTGCAAGGCATGCTCTGGAGCACTTCGCCCGCCTGCACCGAGCTGGAGACGCTCATGCTGGACTGGCTGGTGGACCTGCTGGGACTGCCCGGGTGCTTCCGCAGCGCCGAGGGCGGCGGCTCAGGCCACGGTGGCGGCGTGATCCAGGACACCGCCAGCAGCGGCGTGCTCTGCGCCATGGTGGCGGCGCGCGAGCGCACGACGGACTTCACCAGCGACGCGAGCGGCGTGCATCAGGGCGATCGGCCGCTGGTCGCCTACACGAGCCTCGACGCGCATTCGAGCGTGGAGAAGGCGGCGCGCATCGCCGGACTTGGACACGCGTGGGTGCGCAAGATCCCGGTCGATGCCCAAGGCACCATGGACGCCGACGAACTTGGCCGGCAGATGCGGGCCGACGCCGACGCCGGCCGTCGACCCTTCTTCGTCGCGGCGACCGTGGGCACCACCGCCTGCGGCGCCGTCGATCCGGTCGAGCGGATCGCGGCGCAC
>CAIOTP010000372.1 GCA_903861235.1 uncultured bacterium
GTGCGTTTTCGGGGAGCGGACCGGTCAGGCGGTGCCCCCGCCGGGCTCCCACCGGAGGCTCGGAGCCCGACGATGGGCCACACAGTCGCGGAGATACAGGTTGATGAGGCCCTGGTAGGGCATGCCCAACCGTTCGCCAAGGCGCTTGAAGTACACCACGGTCGACCGGTCCAGCCGGATGGTCACCGGTGCCTTGAGGCTCCTGGCATGAGGGTTGGACTTGGCATCGGAGAAGTCGTAGCGGCGTCGCATGGTCAGCGTCTCCTCAGATATTGGCGGGCTTCTTCGGCAGAAGCCCTCCGCGCCGAGATGATCCGGATGACTCGATCCGATCGTCGCCAGCAATGCACCACCACGAGCAGCCTCGCATGCATGCCGACGCCCAGAAGCACGAAGCGGTCCTCCGCCTGCGAGTGATCCGGATCGGCGATGACCATGCCCCGTTCGTCCTCGAAGGCCGAAGCGGCTTCGTGGAAATCCACGCCGTGCTTGAGCCGGTTGGACGCGTCCTTCGAGGGATCCCATTCCATGACAGGTGCATTGTCCATATATTGTACATACAACACCGCGCGAGGCAAGCCCGGGCGACCGTCGGGGCCCGGAGCGCCGGCGACGAGGCCACCCTACCCCGCTCGGCCTGACACTCGTCGCCAACCTCCCGAAATTCCGGAATGCCGCCGCCGATGTCACGAATGTGTCCACGACCCCACCCGATACTGCGTGAGCCATGTCGCTTTCCTCACGCTGCGAACGACCGCTGAAGATTGCCCCGCAGATCTCTTCCCCCACGGGGAAGGTCGTGCTGGCGGGGGTCAGCGTCAATCGTTCGGCTTGACTTCACGATTTCTCGCTGCCTACTGTCGCCGCCACTCACGGCCCGGCCATCGGGGCCTCGCCGCCCGCCTCGTCACTTCACGCCAACCTGAAAGGGGTTCCTGCATGGTCACCACGCAAGGCGATCGCACGCACTTTTCCGTCATCCTGGACCGCACCGGAAGCATGCAGAGCATCCGGCAGGACACCATCGGCGGCTTCAACCGCTTCCTGGGCGAGCAGCAGGCCCAGCCCTCCCCCGCCACGCTGACCCTGGTGCAGTTCGACAGCCAGGATCCCTACGAGGTGCTGCAGGCGTTCACGCCCATCGGCATGGTGCCGCAGCTCACCGAGGCCACCTACGTGCCCCGGGCCAGCACCCCGCTGTTCGACGCGATCGGCCGAGGCATCAACGACCTGGCCTCCCGTCTGCAGGCCATGTCCGAAGACCAGCGACCGCAGAAGGTCGTGTTCGTGATCGTGACGGACGGCCAGGAGAACGCCAGCCGCGAGTTCAAGGGCGACCAGGTCCGCCGCATGATCGACGAACGCCGCAAGGCCGGCTGGAACTTCGTGTTCCTGAGCGCGGACGAGCAGGCGATCAAGGATGGCGGCAGCGTGGGCATCGACGCGGACCACAGCCTGGGCGTGGCCAAGCATGCCCGCGGTTCGCGACAGATGTGGTCGGCCGTGTCCGACCGGGCCGTGCTCTACCGCAGGGCTGCAGCTGCGGACATGAGCCTGCGGGAGATCAAGCAGGCCATCGAGCGGCAGGCGGGCGAAGGCGACCAGACGTGACCAGCCTCGGCCTGGGCGGAGCGATCAACCGGCTCGCCGACGCCTGACGAGCACGGCCGACACCACCGTGATCGCGCCGACGCCAGGACCCGGCACGAACGCCACGCGGAAACCGATGTCGCCATTTTCCTTGATCGGCTCGTCCACGAAGACGGCCCGGGTGCCCGAGTGCATGTAGCCCTCGCTTGCGCTCCAGGAGCCGCCACGAATGCCTCGAGCCGAGCCGCCGATGATGGCCTCGTTCCACTCGGAGAGGTTGCCAGCCATGTCGAACACGCCGTACGCGTTGGCGGCGAACTGGCCCACCGCCGTGGTCCCTTCCCAGAAGTCGGCATAGTTGGCCACGCTGGCACTGATGGCGTCGGTGGAGCACCCGTAGACCGCGTAGCCCATGCCGGGCCGATGGAAGGCCGCCTTGTACCACTCGTCTTCGCTGGCGATCACGAAACGCTCACCGCTGGCCCGCGATTCGCTCAGCCCTCCCCCCACGGCATAGGTGCCTGTCTCGGTGTCGGCATCACCCTGCCCGTTCTGGAGCCAGTTCACGAATCGCATGGAATCCATGAAGGAGACCCACGCCACGGGGTGATCGCCACGACCCGAGGCCACGCTGTAGCTGTAGGACCCGGGCGCACCTGTCCGGACGATGTTGTTGGAGGTGCCCATGCTCTCGTTGTAGAGCCCGTGCACATCGTTGCGGGCCTTCGCGTTCAGGAATTCCGCGTACTGGGCGTTGGTCACCTCGTGCCGGGCGATGCTGTAGCGGTAGTCCACCCGGCCGAAGCCCGTGGTGTCGGCAGCGTTGCCTTCGTTCCCGATGACCGCCCACTGCATCTGCACTTCCGCCGTGGCGATCGAAGCCATCACGCCCACGAAGCAGGCGGCGGCGAACGGGACCTTCCCGGTGGCAAACGGATGAATCGACATCTTTTCCTCGCTCCTTGTCCCAAGGGCAGCGGACAGCAACCGCCGCACCGACTGGCGCAGCGACATCCGGCTCCGGAAGGACCCATGTGGTTGTGGAACCCTTTTCGAACCTCCACCCGTGTGGATGCGGGAACGCCCGCACGCACACCCTAGCCCGCATCCCGGCGAGCACAAGAATCAATCTTGAAAAACTGGAGATTCAGAGGAACCGGCGTTGATGAAGATGGGAGGGGCGGCACCGCGCACCGATGCGCGACGGCACGATCAAGGTTCGAATTCCCCGCATTCGTCAGCTTCGGCACGCCCCCAGCGGCTCGCCCGTGCGTTCCGTTCGGGCACCGGAACACGCCCCCGTGGGCCGCTATGCTCGCCGCCCGAACCGATCGAGGAAACGAATTCTCCCCATGACCCTCTTCCTCGTCAGCCTGGCCCTGGCCTACATCGTCACCGCGTACTTCCTGACCAACCCGATCGGTCACACGGGCAGGTTCATGTGGCGGCGGTTCCTGAACTGGTTCCCGCTGGGCATGACCTACGCGTTCCTGTACATGGGGCGCTACAACCTCACGGTCGCCAAGAACGCGCTGGGCGACCAGCTGAGCAAGGAGGACTTCGGCTTCATCGGTGGCGTGGGCTTCACGGTGTACGCCGTGTCGCTGGCCCTGAACGGCCCGCTGGTGGACCGCATCGGCGGCAAGCGCGGCATCCTGATCGGTGCCATCGGTTCGGCCCTCATGAACGCCCTGATGGCCGGCACGCTCTACCTGTTCCTGCACGGGCGCCTGCAGGTGAACCTGCTCTGGGCCTTCTCGGTGCTCTACGGCATGAACATGCTCTTCCAGAGCTTCGGCGCCGTGAGCACCATCAAGGTGAAGAGCTTCTGGTTCCACGTGCGTGAGCGCGGCACCTTCGGGGCCATCTTCGGCACCCTGATCTCGCTGGGCGTGTACTTCGCCTTCGACTGGGGCGGGGCCATCGCGGAAGCGGTGGCGGTGAAGCAGCCCGACAAGCCGGGCATGGTGCGCGAGATCCTGAACTACTTCTTCGCGCTCGACGGCCGCGAGATCCCGGCGCTGTGGCTCATCTTCGTGATTCCCGCCATCATCATGGGCTTCTGGGCGCTGATCGACGTGATCATGCTGAAGGACACGCCGGACCAGGCGGGCTTCGATCCGCTGGACACCGCCGACGCCAGCAGCGACGAAGGCCAGGCTCATCCGACCTCCTATCTGGGGCTGGTGAAGCGGATCTTCAGCAACCCGATCATCCTGATCATCGGCGTGATCGAGCTCACCAGCGGCGTGCTGCGCAACGGCGTGCTGCAGTGGTACCAGGTGTTCGCGAAGGAGACGGGGCTGGGCGTGCCCATGATCACCGGCAACTGGGGCTTCTGGGGCTGCGTCACCGGCATCGCCGGCGGCTTCGCGGCCGGCTGGGTGAGCGACCGCTTCTTCCAGAGCCGGCGGGCCCCCTCCGCGGGACTGATGGAGGGCATCATGATGGTCGCCTCGGCGCTCATGATCGGCTTCCTCTGTCTGCAGTTCCTGCCGGCATCCAGCGCCGGCAAGCCCATGGAACTGCCGCCCGCCGGCGAGGGCCTGACGGGCTCGCTGATCAAGCTGCGCCCCGTGATGGTGGGCATCTGCTGCATCGCCATGATGATGGCGGTGATCGGCGTGCACAGCATCATGTCGGGCACCGCCACGGCGGACTTCGGCGGCAAGAAGGCCGCCGCCACCGCCACCGGCATCGCCGACGCGTTCGCCTACGCGGGCAGCGCGATCCAGTCCTTCGTGATCGGCTACGCCAGCAGCAAGAGCTGGTCGTACTGGCCCATGGTGCTTCTCCCCTTCGCGATCCTCGGCCTGATCTTCTGCCTGAAGATGTGGACCGTGGTGCCCGAGGCCACGAAGCGCTACCTGGCCGAGGTCGAGGGCCGCACGGTGCCGGAGCGCCGGCGCAGCCGCTAGCCGCCCCGCTCAGCCGTTCCGAGCCGAGGGCAGCTCGGCCACGTCGCCGCGCAGCATGCTGTCGACGCCCTTCACCTCGTCGGGTGCCGCGTCGGCGCGATGGGTCAGTTCCGCCGTGGCCCGGGCGCCCGGCAGCAGCCGCGTGTTGAAGGAGCCGACCGCCTGGTTGTAGCCCTTCACCGCCGATTCCAGACCCTTGCCCACGCCCTGCAGGTGCTCGGCGAACTTCACGATGCGGTCCAGCAGCTCCGAGGCCCGCTCGCCGATCCGCTGGGCGTTCTCGGCCAGCGCCGCCTGCTGCCACTGCAGCGCGCAGGTCCGCAGCAGCGCCAGCAGCGTGCTGGGGGTGGTGATGACCACGCCCAGGTCGAGGGCCTCCGCATACAGCGATCCGTCGGCCTCCAGCGCCGCCACGAGCGCGCTCTCCACCGGGATGAACATCACGGTCAGATCGGCCTCGCTCTCCAGGGCCTTCGCGTACGCGCGGCTGCCCAGGGCACGGACATGGGACCGGACCGCGGACACATGGTCGTCACGCCGACGGGCCCGTTCGCTCTCGGAGAGCTGCGGGTCGATAGCGTCGAAGTAGGCCGTCAGGGGCACCTTGCTGTCGATGGGAATCCGGCGACCCCCGGGCAGGTTCACGGTCATGTCGGGACGAAGGCGGCCACCCTCGGACTCCACGGTGCCCTGCTCGGTGAAGTCCACGTGGGCGGCCATGCCGGACATCTCCACCACGTTGCGCAGGCCGATCTCGCCCCACCGCCCCCGCTGCCGGTTGTCCCGAAGGGCCCCCTCGAGCTTCTGCGCCGCGGCGCTGGCGCTGCCCTGCAGGTCGGCGATGCGCTTCAGCTGCTCGCCCAGGACCTTGGCGTCGCCCTCGCGGCGCGCGTTCATGTCGTGGAGCATCTTCTCGCTTCGGGCCAGCTGCTCGCGCAGCGGCGCCACCGTGGCGTCGATCTGCTTCTGCTTCTCGGCGATCTGCTGCTCCGCCAGCTTCTGCTGGTCGTCGAACTGCCGGCGCGCCTGCTCGGCCAGCTCCTGACGGGCCGCCTTGAGCACGTCTGCGCCCGTGCTCTTGAACGCGTCGCGCAGCGTCTCGGCCGCCTGGGCCTGCACACGCTTCAGTTCCTCGATGGAACGCTCCCGCTCCTGCAGGCGAGCGGCGACCGAAGCTCGTGCGAAGGCGAACCCCGCGATGGCACCGGCGACGAGCCCCACGACGAGCCAGAGAATGTCCATGAAGGCGATGGTACGGCCCTCTAGACTGGGGCCGAAACAGCTCGACCCGCCATGCCAGCCCCCGACCACTACGCCGTGCTGCAGGTGACCGTGGACGCCCACCCCGAGGTGATCAAGGCGGCGTATCGGGCGCTGGCGGCCAAGTTCCATCCGGACACCTATCCCGGGCCGGACGCCCTGGAACGCATGGTGCGGATCAATCAGGCCTACGAGGTGCTCTCGGCCGCGGATCGGCGGCGGGCCTACGACCTTGAGTTGGCGGCCCTGGGGCTTCCCACGCATGGCGTGGCGAGTCGCGACTGGTGTCCCTGCTGCTGTCTTTCGGTGGGCTGGCTGGAGGGTCGGTGCCGCATCTGCCATCCCGAGATCCGGGAGACCGGACTGTCCTCCGGCCTCTGGGCGGACCTGGTTTCGGAGTGGCCCCTGCGGGTGGAACTGCCCCTGGGCGAGAGCGTGAGGGTGTTCGCCCACGCCATGGATCGCTGCGGCCTGAACTCCGAGGCGGTGGAGGCTTCCAGCAGCGATGCCCGCCTTGAGGCGGCCGTGCCCCTGGCCGAGGGCGGGAACGCGTCCGCACGGATCTCGGCAGGCTTCTGGACCGCGGGAGCCGGCGCCACCCTGGCCAAGGTCTCCGCCACAGCCAGACTGTCGGCCGAGCTGGGACAGGATGGACTTCCTCGAAGGGTCTACGACTGGTGGCTGCAGCAGCTGGCCCGCGAGCTGGAGCACTGCCTGGATCATCCACCCAAGGCGTGGCGGGCCGGCCGCTGAAGGGCCGAGACCGCGGGCCTTGGACGGCGAGGGCAGCCCGGATCGGATGCCAATCGTGTCACAACTGTGTCCGCACCCGGTGACGAAGATCCCTCCTGCTGTTCGCCGCCTGTCCTGATCGACCGCCCACTTTTCCCGGAGGCTCACGCATGTCCATTCCCGATTCGGGCGCTTCGCCCGAGCGCCGCGATCCCGCGCCGCGCAAGCCAGTCCGCCCCTCGATCCGCCCGTACACCCGCACGCTGCTGGACAAGCCGTTCCAGCCCTTCGAGGACCAGATCCTGCAGCGCATGCTGGCGTCCGAGCGGGATTTCCGCATCTTCTGCATGTTCGGTCGGCCGGTCTGCGGGCCGCTGCCGGGCTGTCCGCGTCCGGTGGTGATCCGCAACCGTGGCTATGACGCCCGGCTGCTTCGGGCGGTCTACCTGGGTCTCTCCATGGACCAACTGCTCTCCACCCAGGGAACCGAGCCGACCGCCGCGTCCGAGGCAGCCACCCAGGATCCGGACCGCTCCGGAACCGAGGCGCTCGCCACCCTGCTTCGACCGCTCCTCATGGACGCGGTGCTGCTGGAGATCGCGGGTCATGCCAAGGCGACCTGGCGGCTGGATCCCCTGGGCCCGGCCTTGGCCACCCTCTGCTTCGAGCACTTCACGGCGCACGCCGATCCCCTGCAGGGCATCGTGGACATCGCCGACGGCCTGGCCAGCCAGGGCATGCTCCAGGCGCCATCCGACCTGATCGAGGTGGGCGGCGCCCCCATGTTCTCGCTGGGCTACCGCGGCACGCCGAAGGGGCGAGCCCACCTGGAGGAGCATGTGCTGCCCCGCTGGGAGTGCGCCCGCATCCGCAGATCAAGGCTCCTGGGCTAGCGCACAGAGCCGGCCGCCAGAGGGCAGTCACTCGATGGCGTAGAGCCGGTACCCGAACGGCGGCAGCTGGACCGGGGCGCCACTCTTGCGCACCTTCACGGTCGCCCCCTTCTCGCCCACCGGCTTCAGGCTGGCGCCCTCGGGCAGGGCATCACCCGAAGGTAGGGTGATCTTCGCCGCCTCGCCGGTGCCGTTGGCCACGAAGACCAGGCGCTCGGTCTCGCTGCTGCGCGCAAACGCCAGCCACTTGCCCTGCGCCAGGAGGGGCTTGAAAGCTCCCGTGGTGAGCGCCGGATGTTCGCGACGGATCCTGATCAGTCGCGCCACCTCGTCCCAGAGGGTGCGCTGGAACTTGTTCCGGTTCTTCGCCAGCACGGCGCTCTTGCCCTCCGCGAATCCTCCCGGATACTCCCGTCGGTTGTCGGGGTCGCCCTCGCCGGGCAGGCCCACCTCGTCCCCCGAGTAGATCTGCGGAATGCCGCGGAGCGAGAGCATGAGAGCGTGCGCCAGCAGCACGCGGCGTTCGTTGCCCCCGGCCTCCGCGATGATGCGGTGCATGTCATGGTTGCCC
Source organism: uncultured bacterium (assembly GCA_903861235.1). GTDB lineage: Bacteria > Planctomycetota > Phycisphaerae > Phycisphaerales > SM1A02 > SYAC01. The sequence goes on from CAIOTP010000372.1 coordinate 7,965, forward strand.
ACGAAGGTCACGTTCATGGAGGCGTTGCCGTACACGGCGTCGCGCTCGAGCAGCTTCACCACGCCTTCGGCACCGCCGTCCTTGCAGGCGAAGCCCCGGATGGCGTACAGCAGCGGGAAGTCGAACTGGCTCTTCAGGCCCGTGTCGATGCCGTCCCAGCCCTTGCGGCCACCGCGCCAGAAGCTGATCACCTCCGGACTGTCGTGCCAGATCTCGCCGAACTGCGTGGTGGCCGGAAAGTGCTCGTCCAGCGCCTTCTGCCACTCGGGCCAGAGCGCCCGGTCCACATAGCAGTAGGTGTCCACCCGCAAGGCGTCCTGCCCGCTCATGTGGTTCCACCACAGCGCATTCTGCGTGGCATATCGGCGGTAGTCCGCGTCGCGGGCATTCAGGTCGGGCAGGGAGTTGGCGAACCAGCCTTCGTACAGGTCGGCCCGCTTGGCGGCGGTGGCGGCCCGGTCGGGACCCACGGGCACGTCAAAGCTGCAGTCGCGATGCCTGGCCGGAGTGCCGTTGAGCCAGGTGGCCGTGGGCGGCACCTGCACCCAGGGGTGCGCCGGACCACAGTGGTTGGGCACCACATCCTGCACCAGCTTCATGCCGCGCTTGTGCAGCTCGTCGGCCAGCTCGCGGTAGTCGGCCATGGTGCCGAAATGGTCCTCCACCGCGTAGAAGTCGGTCGCGTGGTAGCCGTGGTAGACGTCCGCGCGGGTGTCGTCGTTCTGGTAGACCGGGGTGAGCCAGACGGCCGTGGCGCCCAGCTTCTGGATGCCGTCCAGAGACCCGATCACGCCTCGCAGATCACCGCCGTGGTAGGCCTTGGGGTCCTTGCGGTTGAGGGTGCGCTGGCCCTTCACCGGCTCGTCGTTGGCGGGATCGCCGTTGGCGAAACGGTCGATCATGATGAAGTAGATCACGTCGTCGGGCTTGAGCCCCTGCCAACGCCCTTCGGCAGGCAGCGGCTCGAGCAGCGCCCAGTTCACCGGAACCTGCGCACCGCCCGCCTCCAGCGTGAAGGCCACCGGCCCCGGCTTGGCGGCAGCTTCCACGGTGATGTCGCAGAACAGATGCACGTCGCTTGCGCCGGCTCGTGTGGCGCGCACCGTGACGCCGGGGGTGCGGCAGGAGAGCTTCCCCCCCGCCAGTCCCGATCCGGTCAGCAGCAGGGTGAGCGGCATGGGCTTGCCACCCGTCCACCAGTTGGGCGGTTCGACCTTGGTGACCTGCTGGGCCTGGCCTCGCGCCGAGAGGAAGCCAAGGGCAAGCAGGACGAGCAGGCTCCGGAAACGCATGGGCATGTCGCAAGTATGCCAGCCCCCGGAGCGGCTAATCTCCGCCGACCGGCCCCGCTAGCTCAGCTGGATAGAGCACCGGTTTCCTAAACTGGAGGTCGCGCGTTCGAATCGCGCGCGGGGCGTTCCGTCCGCGGCCGGCCCGGCGTCACCGGACCGGTGCCGCGCGAAGCGGAATGCCCAGTTCACGCGCCTGGGCCAGCAACTGGCCGTGCAGCCCGTCGAAGAGCTGCCAGTGCGGCTGCGGACCCTTGGCGAAGAGCCCGGTCACCGTGAACTCGATCCCATGCACTCCCAGCGCGGAGATCCCCACCTCCACGCTGCCTGTCTGGGCGCCGGGGGCGCCGGCGAGCAGGTGCAGGGCCCGCTGGCGGAATCCGTCGAGAGCCTTGGCATCCGCCTCGAAGGCGATCGGCAGCACGGCCTTGAACTCCTTCAGCACGCCGGCCTCGCTGGCCTCCAGCTTGGCCGACACCACGGTGGCGTTGGGCACCACCAGCCGCGTGCGCGTCTTGGTGCGGAGCGTGGTGGTGCGGAAGCCCACATGCTCCACCTTGCCCTTCACGCCGTCCACCGTCACCTCGTCGCCCACGCCGAAGGGCCGGTCCGCCGCCAGCACCAGGCTGCTGAAGAAGTTGCGGAGGGGCTCCTGCAGGGCCAGAGCGAACGCGATGCCGCCGATGCCCAGACCGGCCAGCAGCCGGTTCACCGAGCTCTCCGCCCCCAGGATGCTCACCACCCACACGACCGCCACCGCCACCAGCACGATCTTGCCGATCCGTGCCAGGCTGACCACCAGCAGATCGTCCAGGGAACGCAGCGCCACGCTCGCGTGGTCGCGTGAGCGGATCACCGCCGCCGCGAAGTCCACCACCTGCATGGCCAGCACCGCCAGCAGCGCCACGTTGGCCACCTGCAGCCCCACCAGCACCGGGTCCAGCACGCCCAGCGGCAGCCCCAGCAGCAGCACCAGCCATGCCGCCAACTGGATGCCCGCGCTCCATGCGGCCACCCGGACGCAGTTGCCCACCAGACTGGTCCAGTCGATGCCCGTGCCGCGCCTGCCCATGTGGGAGAGCCGCAGCAGGATCGACCGCACCGGCGGCTGCACCACGCGGCCGATGAGCAGGGAGAGCCCCAGCACGAACGGCAGGCCGATCCATTGGTAGAGCTCCAGGCCCAGGGCGTGCCGCTTCAGCCATTCGGGCAGCGAGAGCCAGAGCGCCACCTCGGGCGACCGCCACTGCAGGACCGGAAGGTTGCGGCGGCCCGTGGCGTCCGTGGCCTCCGAAGGGGCCATGACCGGCTGGTTCATGACCGAGCGGAAGATCCGCGGAAGAGCCTCGATGGTCCGGGCACTGAACTGCCAAAGTCGGTCGCCGCCGGCGAAGGTCCGCCGCCGCAGCGAGACATCTCCCGCGTCGGTGCCCGCCAGCAGCAGGCTGTCCTCCTTCGGATTGTCCTCCAGCTTGACCGGGGGAATGCGCTCGAGGACCAGAGCCAGCTGCAGGGCCATCCGCTCGCCGATCTCGTCGCGCACCCCCGGAGGGATGCGGCTCAGATCCATGCATCGCATGGCTCCATCGAAATCCCCCGCCTGCATGGCCTGCTCGAAGTGCCTCAGCACCGCGCCGGGGGTGGTGTAGCCGTCCGGCTCGCCCGCCTCCGGCACCGCTGGCGGATCAGCCGCCCAGGCCCGCGCGACCAGAAGCAGCACCGCCAGCAGGGCGGACGCCCGACTTCCGAAACGCACGCGATGAAGGGATGCGCCGACGCGCATCGACGGATCAGTCCCGGGGCTCCGGCTCCAGGTTGGCCAGGTAGCGGCCACCCTTCGCGCGGTCCGAACGCTCCTGGATGAAGTACGCGACGCACCAGGCGGCCAGCAGCACGACCCAGGCGAGATTCACGAGAAGCACGGGAAGCATGGGGGCGAAGTGTACCCTCATCCAAGGCCGCTCTCCACGCTCGGCGCGACCCCCATGGACCTTCCGATCCTGCTGCATTCGCTGGGCCTTCTGGCCGGTGCCGTGGCGGCTCTGCTGCTGGTGCGGGCCGTCCGTCTGCGCTCCCGCCGAGGCCGCCTGCTGTGCCCGCGGTGCCGGTTCGATCTCCGCGGCATGGCCGCCGGCGGAGGCGTGTGCCCCGAGTGCGGACACCAGGTCACGGATCCCGCTCGACTGCGTCCCCCCGCGTGGGCTTGGAGATGGCGCATGGCCCTCGCTCCCCTGTGTGTGGGTGTCGGGGCGTGGGCCACGCTGCACGCGCAGGGTCCCCGGCAGTTCCGTCTCTGCGCCTGGCTGGCCACGCATGGCGACGCGACCGTGCTGGCGTGGATCATGCCCACCCAGCCCCGGCTGGCGGCCTCCGAGATGGTGCGTCGCATCGAGCTCGCCACTCCCGGCCCGGCCGAGGTCCGCGTCTATCTGCAGGCGGCCCTGGCGGATCTGGACCGCAACGCCGGCTCCAAGGCCCCATCGCCCGGCGCGTCCGTGATGCGCGCGTTGCGTGGCGGCGGCTCCATCCCGGCGGACGCGCTCGGCGACCTGCTGGCACAATGCCTGCCGCCGCCGGCTGCGGCCCCGGCCGGTCGATTCACGTGCGACACGTCGGGCGCCGTCACGCTGGTGGCCGGCCTGCGGCCCACTTCGCGAGCCTCCTGGATCCGACCGCAGGACGTTCGGATCCAGATCGAGTCCGCCCGGCTCGGCAAGCCCGATGGAAGCTGGCTGGAGATGGAGCGACGCTCGCCCCAGGAGAGCGACACCGGCACCCTCTTCCACGGGGCCGTCTTCGTGGGACCTTCGGAGCCCGGCGTCTGGACGGGTGAGATGACGGTGCGCCTTCGGCAAGGACAGGCCGGGGCGAACCCGTTCGAGCGGGTCGAGCAGGTGCCGTTTGCCCTGCAGGTCGCGCCACGGCAGACTCCACCGCGGGACCCATGAGCGAAGCCGTCTTGAACGTGGTGCTGCTGCACCCGTTGATTCCCAACAACACCGGCAACATCGGCCGCACCGTGGCCGTGACGGGCTGTCGCCTGCACATCGTCCATCCGATCGCGTTCGACATGAGCGAGAAGGCGCGACGACGCGCAGGACTGGACTACTGGCATCTGGTGGACTGCCGAGAACACGCGAGCTGGGAGGCGTATCTGGATCGCGAGCGCCCTCGCCGCGCCTGGCTCTTCACCACCCGGGGCAGCCGTCCGCACTGGGAGGCCACCTTCGAGCCGGGGGATCACCTGCTCTTCGGCAACGAGACCCAGGGCGCCCCGCAGGCGGTGCACGACTGGCTGCAGGCGAGCCAGGGTGAAGGACACGCGCTGCGCCAGCCCATGCGGGAGCACCCGGACTGCCGCAGCCTGAACCTGGCCACCTCGGTGGCGTGCGGGGTGTACGAGGGGCTCCGCCAGCTGATGACCGGGGGGAAGCTCGCTTCCCTGCCTTCGCCCGGGAACCCGTAGGATGTCCCCTTCGGATCGTTTCCGGCCCCCTTCCACGAGGTTCCACGCATGACCCACCCCACCCGTCGCGGCTTCACCCTGGTCGAGCTCCTGGTCACCATCGGCATCATCGCCCTGCTGGTCGGCATCCTGCTGCCCGCGCTGGGCAAGGTGCAGGAGCGGGCCAAGGCCACGCAGACCTCGGGTCTGATGCAGGAGTTCGCGAAGGCGTGCGACAGCTTCCAGCAGGAATTCGGCCGCTACCCCGGCCTGGTGCCGGAGGACATCCTGGCCGCCGACCCCAAGTTCAGCAGCACGGAGAACGCGGTGCTGGAGCTCATGGGCGGCGGCGTGCGCAAGAGCGAGATGGACACCACGGCCTACGACGCCCTGAACACCGCCGGCGGCTGGCAGGTGATCTCGTTCAACATTCCCGGCGCACAGGCCCCCAACAACACCTACGAGATCAAGATCAACCCGGGCAAGGTGGGTGAGGGCCCGATCATCAACGGCAAGCGGTACCCGCCCTTCTTCGCCCCCAAGGCCAGCGACCTGCAGCCCGTGAAGGGCGCGGAGTACGGAGCGAACAACTACGAGATCCCCGGCCTGATCGACGCCTGGGGCAACCCGCTGCTCTACATCCGCTCGGTGCGCGCCACGGGACCGCTGGCCGGCAGCAACAAGGACCGCGCCCAGTTCCTGGTGGTCAACGACGGCGACACCGGCTTCGGCGGCCTGACCCCTTACCTGACCAGCACGGGTCTGGGTCAGCTCAGCGTGAACCAGACGCAGTCCGGTGCCGCGGGGGGTCCGTTCTCCATCCTGGACCAGACGGAGGCGCTGAAGAAGAAGCGCACCTTCGCGCAGTTCATCCGGCATCCGGGCTTCGGGGAGGCGGACAAGCCCCTGCAGGCCACGCCCCGAGGCAAGTTCATGGTGATCAGCGCGGGCAAGGACGGCATCTTCTTCAGCACGCAGGACGGCCCCGGCAACAAGCGGAGCCCGGTCACGGACATCACCACCGCGGCCAACATCACCTCCATGGGCGGGCTCGCCTCGCTGGACAACTACGACGACATCCGCGTGTTCGGTGGCGGCTGAACGGCGGCCCGCAAGGTCACCAAGCGAAGCGGCCGCCCTTGCAGGCGGCCGCGTTCGCTTGATGCGTGCGTCGATCGTGCGTCACTCGTCCATGGGCGGCGGCGGCGGGTTGCCGTCGCCGTCGCGCGGCGGAGGCGGCGGGCCGTCGCCACCCTTGCCGCCCTTCCCACCCTTGCCACCCTTGCGGGGACCGCCTTCACCCGGGCCACCCTGGCTTCCCCGACGCTCCTTGGCCTTCGCCTCGTTCTCGGCCAGCTTCTTCTTGAAGGCTTCCTGCTGCTCGGGGGTGAGCATCGCGAAGATCTGCTTCTGATTGGCCTCCATGTTCGGACGGCTCTCGTTGAGCTTCTGCATCTCCTCGAAGACCGCCTTGTCGGGCTGGCCGCCGTTCTCGCGGGCCTCACGCAGCTGCTCGGCCAGCTCGCGCATCCGCTTGCCGTTGGCCTCCTGCCACTTGGTGGTCTCGTTGCGGAAGTCGGTCCGGATCTTGTCGATCTTGGTCCAGGTCTCGGGCGCGATCGAATCCTTCATGCTCTCCAGGGTCCGCATCCAGAGGGCACCCTCCATCATGCGGCCCCGCATCTCGCCGGGAGCGCCCTGGCCGCGGCGACCGGGCTTGGCCTGGCCGCCGAACTGGCCGTCCCCTTCGCCCGCGCCGGGCGGCACGCCGGGACCACCCAGGTCACCGCCCTTGCCCGGAGGCGGAGGGGGCGGAGCGCCCTGCGAGAAGGCGGGCGAGACAAGCAGGCCAAGGCCGAACAACGCGGCAGCGGCCATGCGACGGGTGGTGCTCGTGGTGGCGGGACGCATGGGTCCTTCCTTTCGTGTCCACGGGCCGGCCTCACGCGGGCCGGCTCCGGCGACGGCGTGTCAACGGGGCGAAGGAAAGGCCTATTGCAGACCTGGGGCGGCGATTTCCTGCGAATGGCCGTCAGGCAGGCCCCCGCCCGCGGTTCTAGGATCTCCCTCCCATGAACTTCGACCGAGACGCCGTCGAGCAGGCCCTCCGCACCGTGCAGGACCCGGAGATCCACAAGGACCTGGTCACCCTGGGCATGGTGAAGCACATCGCCGTGGGTGGCGACGCTGTCCGGCTGGTCATCGAGCTCACCACCCCGGCCTGCCCGATGAAGGACAAGATCCGCGCCGATGTGGAGGCCGCAGTGCACGCCAAGGCGAAGGCGTGCGGCACCACCGTGGAGACGATCGAGATCGAGTTCACCGCCGACGTCCGAAAGGCGAACGAGAAGGCGAAGGATCAGTCGAACCCCCTGCCGCTCGTGAAGCAGGTGATCGCGGTGGGCGCGGGCAAGGGCGGCGTGGGCAAGAGCACCGTGGCCGTGAACCTGGCGGTGGGCCTGGCCCGCTTCGGCAGCAGGGTGGGACTGCTGGATGCGGACATCTACGGCCCCAGCGCCCCCACCATGCTGGGGCTGGACCAGGTCGGCACGAAGGCACGCGGCAACATGCTTCTGCCCTTCGAGGTCCACGGCATCAAGGCCATGACCATCGGCAAGCTGGTGGACCCGGACAAGGCGCTCGTGTGGCGCGGCCCGATGGCCCACGGCGCGTTCAAGCAGCTGGCCACCCAGACGGACTGGGGCGAGCTGGACTACCTGGTGATCGACCTGCCGCCGGGCACCGGCGACGTGGCTCTGACCATGAGCCAGCTCCTGCCGGTCACCGGAGCGGTGGTGGTCTGCACGCCGCAGCGGGTGGCTCAGGACGACGCGCGGCGAGCCGTGCGCATGTTCCAGAACCTGGGGGTGGAGGTGCTGGGGGTGGTGGAGAACATGAGCTTCTTCGCGGCGCCGGATGGAAAGGAATACGACCTGTTCGGCCGCGGCGGTGCCGAGATCATGGCCCAGACCATGGGCCTGCCCTACCTGGGCAACCTTCCGATCCATGTGGACCTGCGCCGCAACGGCGACGAGGGCACCCCGCTGCGGAACTGGGAGGTTCCCGCCATGGCACGTTCGCTGGACGGCCTCTGCCAGCAGGTGGCGGCTCAGGTGAGCGTGGCCACGCTGGCCGGTCGCACCGAGCGGCCCACGCTGACGATCAGCTGACCGGGCGCCGGACTCAGGACTTCCTGGGCGCCTCGCCCTCGCCGGGACCTTCCTGGACAGGCTTCCCGCCGTGCGGCATGCGCTTGACCAGGCCGAACTTGGCGGCGAAGCCCACGATCATGACGAAGAAGACCGGCACCACGAGCTGGTCGAAGGTGGCCGACCCGATCATGCCGCCCATGACGGTGGTGCCGATCGACTGGCGGCTGTTGGCGCCGGCGCCCACCGCCACCACGAGCGGCGCAATCCCCAGGATGAACGCGATCGCGGTCATCATGATGGGCCGCAGTCGCTGGTGCGAGGCGTTCACGGCGGCGTCGATGACCGACTCGCCCTGGTCGTAGCGCACCTTGGCGAACTCCACGATCAGGATGGCGTTCTTGGCGGCCAGGCCGACCAGCATGACCAGGCCGATCTGGGCGTAGACGTCGAGCGACCGCTCGCGGATGTGCATGAAGACCAGGGCTCCGAGCACGGCGAAGGTGACCGCCAGCAGCACGTTGAGCGGCAGGACCCAGCTCTCGTACAGGGCCGCCAGCAGCAGGAAGACCGCGACGATGGCCATGACGAACACGAACGGCGCGTAGTTGCCCGCCTCGATCTGCTGGTAGGTGGTGCCCGTCCACTCGTAGGCGATCCCGTCGGGCAGCACGCGAGCGCACTCCTCCTCGACGGCCTTGATCGCGTCGCCCGATCCGTGGCCCGGGCCCGTGGAGCCGTTGAGCTGGATGGTGTTGTACAGGTTGTACCGCGTGGCGTTGTCCGTGCCCACGATGGACTCGTACTCGGCGAAGCTGCTGATCGGCACCATGCCGCCCTGCCTGTTCTTCACGTAGAGCTTGAAGGTGTCGCTCAGGCGCATTCGGCTGGCCGCGTCGGCCTGCACCATGACGTTGTAGACCTGGTTGAACTCGTTGAAGTTGTTGATGAACGACTGGCCCAGGGTCTGGCCCATGGCCGCGAAGATGTCGCTCATGTTCAGGCCGTAGTTGATGGCCTTGGCGCGGTCGATCTTGATGCGCACCATGGGCACCTGCGACTGGAACGGCGTGGTCACGCTGGCCAACTCGGGCCGCTTGGCAAGCGCCTCCATCAGGTCGTTGGCCGCCTCGGCCAGGAAGTTGAACCCCTGCCCGTTCACGTCCTCCAGCTGCAGCTGCCAGCCGGCCACGGTGCCCAGACCCGGAATGGGCGGCGGCACGGTGAACGGCTCGGTGTCGGTTACCGCCAACGGCGGGACCTGGACTCCCAATTCA
>CAIOTP010000373.1 GCA_903861235.1 uncultured bacterium
ATCTTGGCCTTGTCCATCGCGTCCTTCTCGGCGCGTGTGTAGACCATGATGAACGGTCCCTGTCGTTCCCACACGAAGCCGTTGACCGTGAGCAGGGCGTCCAGCGCCTGGTCGATCGGCACGTCGTACAGGCTCACGCTGACCAGTGCCTTCACCTTCTCGCTGGCCACGATGTTCATGCGGCTCTTGATGCTCAGCAGCTCGAGGAGCTTGGTGATCTCGATGCCTTGAGCCGCGAGGGACACCGTCCCGTGCTCGGAAACCGAGACCGATGCCGCCGGGATGACCTCGGGAGCCGCCTGCTGGGCGGGCACCTCGGGCGGTGCGGATGGTTCCGGTGGCACGACCTGGGCAGCAGCCGACCACCAGCACGTCGCCATGGCGACGCAGGCCATCCACCTTGGCTTCAGGGGTCGTGCCCTCACGCTCACATCCCCCTTTTCGGCCGAATTGAACGTCATCCTGTGCTCAGCCTTCCGGATTCGGCCATTGGACCTGCATTTGTCCCGTGCCCAAATCAAAGATTATAAGACACGTCTCTCCAGAGTCCGGTAATATCATCTCTAGGTTGTTTGGAGAAGTCCTGACTCCTCCGTACGCCTCGAACTCAAGGGATCTTGTCGATCCGGCGGGCAGGGAGATGCGGGTCCCGGCAGCGCATGCGGCCATGCCCTCGCCAAGCACCCGGCGCATGCTGGTTCCGTCGCTGGCGGTCACGGGGGTGTTGGGCGCCGATTGTCGCACCACCATCCAACCGGTGCCGTCTTCAAGCAGAAGGATGCTCGCCGGATCGTCCGGGTTGGCCAGGGTGGCGCTTCGCGCCCATTCCACGTCCTGCTCGAGCATGCGGGCGGCTCCCTGCAGTGATTCGGCCCGGTAGTGGCTGAACAGGTCCACGCCCAGCGCCGCGAGCACACCGATGATGAGCAGGGTGACCAGAACCTCAAGCAGGGTTGTTCCGCGTCGAACGCTCATGGGCCCGTCCCCTTGTCAGGTCCCCAGCGGAGCGGACGCACCGGAAACATCTCGTCGGGATCGCCGCCACGGTTGGGGGCGCGTCCCTCGGTCAGGCCCACGATGTCGTCGAGGGCATGGTCATATCGGAATCGGCTCGTGCCGTCGATGAACACGCTGTCCGCGGCGATCCGGCCGTATACCTGGGAGCCGCCGTTGAAGTAGATGCTGCTGACCGGCAGGAACAGGCTGCCGATCACGCTGGTGTCCTGGAAGTTCCAGACGAAGAGCGGGCTCAGCAGACTTCGGATCGGATAGATCCGGAGCCGCCATGGCTCGAGATATCGTGGCTCGTCGGGTGACACCAGATCGCATTCGGAGGTCTGGAATCCTCGACCCATCCAAGCCTTCATGTGCGGGTCGCCGGTCGCTCGCGTGGGATCGCTCTCGCCCACGCACTGGAAGTAGCTGCCCACCCAGCATCGATTCATCAGGAGCCGGTAGCCGTTGTTGATCTCCAGGTCGGCGTCGCTGGTCAGTTCCACGGTGGTGTTGCTCCAGTTGATCCCGGTGGGATACAGGTTGAACAGCGACCACTTGGGCTGCACCACGATCTTCACGGGCCCCTGGATCCGGATGGTCGCGTTGTTGGCGATCCACGATCCGTAGATCTCGTAGGTGCCTGCCGTGAGCAGGAGCGTGCAGTTGTTCGTGGTCAGGTTCGTGTTGCTCGACCCGGTGGGGGAGCCCACGCGGAACGGGGTCATGGTGCGGTTGCCGCTGGTGATCGAGTTGCCGCCGGTCACGTCGGGTGGAGCGGGCGTGGTGGGCACGGGTTGCGGCGCCTGCACCATGCGGATCGATTCCTCCGGACTCATGCGCACCGTGGCCACCTTGTCCCGACCTGGACCGTTGATCGGGAAGGAAGCGCCCCACAGGTTCGTTCCACCGTTGTAGGGGTAGTAGACCCAGGTGCTCTTGAGCGTGCGGGCATCGCCCGGATCCACAGGCAGCGCAGTGGCCTCGAACTGCGTGTCGCCGTCGATCCACACACCGCTGAAGTTGGCGAAGGCGAAGTCGGCCTGGGTGCCCAGGTTCACGCGGCGCCGCTCGGCGGTCTTGGGGGCGCGATCCCAGCGACCGACCTGATTGCCCGTGCCGAAGATCCACAGCAGCTTGTTGGCGAAGATGGCGTACTGACCCTTCACCACCTGAGGAATGCTCATGTGCGAGAGCGAGGACCACCGGGCGCCGTCGCGCTCGGCCACCACGCCGACCTCGATCTCGGTGGTGGAGGCGTCGGGCACGCTCATGGCAGCCGAGGCACCCGCCTCGCGCTTGCGGATGTCGACCAGCGAAACGGTCACCGTGCCCCCGTCCAGCGGGTAGCCGTCGAGAAGCTTGCCCGCCGAGTGCCGCGTGCGCCAGCCGGTCTCGTCACTCCGAAGGATCGCCTTCGCCAGATCCAGCCCGCTGTCCGCCAGTTCGCGTGCCTGCATGGAACCCGCCGCGTTGCGGCTGACCAGGAACGCCGAATGCCGGCTTGCCGTGAAGGCCAGGGTGGCCGTGCCCACCACCAGCATGGCGAAGATGGTCAGCATGAGGGCGGCACCCTTGCGGGTTGCACCGGTCGGCAGGATGGTCCGTGCTCGAGTCATGGGCAGTCCGGATGCCTCTGACCATGGGCGAGGCGACCGCCAAGTTCCACCTGAAGGCCTCCGACATCGTCGGTCAGCGTTCCGGAGAACGAGAAGCGTCGCACACTGCAGGCGTCGTCGTCCTCCACTCGGAAGCCGCCCGAGGCGATTCCCTCCAGCACGGACGTGACGGTCAGTCGTGACTGCACCTGCATGGTCAGTCGCAGCCCGTCCCAGTCGGTAGAGAGAGGATGGACCGTGCGGTCACTGCGGTCGCGCGTGGTCAGCAGGGTGAGCGTGCCCGACGTGGGATCGTGCAGATACCAGGCCAGCTCGTTGGCCTCGATGCGGTCGTACTCCTGGGTGTTCGTGGGGCCGGAGGTGAACGGCTCCGAAGGCAGCCAAAGAAGGACCTCGTCGGCATCCTGATGCAGGATCAACCGGGCCCGAGCCGCATGGTCCGAGAGGCGGGCTTCGGCTCGAGCCAGGCGCGCGGAGGCGGCCGCGGCCCGGTCCTCCATCTGCATGAGACCCGAAGTGGCGGAGAGGCTGCCCGCCACCGCCAAGGCGATCAACGAAGTGATCGCGGAGGCGATCGTCAATTCCACCAGGGTGAGGCCACGGCGTCTCATGAGCCGGTCTCCCGCACGCGATGGCGCCGGATGGAGGCGTAGACCGTGCCGTCGGGACCGAAGACCTCGACCTGGATTCGTGTCCCCTCCACCTGCACGCCACCGTACTGCGTGAAGGTGAGGGGTTCGTCCGACAGGGTGGTTCGGCGTCCCAGCCGGGACCAGGCTCCTCCCAGGGTGCCTGTGCGATCCACGCCGCCACCCGCGGGGGGGGCCATCATGGTGCCGATCGGCTCCTCGACGGCGTGGTCGGCCATGGCCTCGAAGGGCTTCTCCAGCAGGAACGCCAGCTGTTGCTGCGCCGCCTGGGCGGCCATCTGGGTCAGACGGGCTTCCTGCTGGGCAGCGGAGGACAGTCCCAACCCCACCGCGGCGGCCGAGGCCACCAGGGTCAGGATGACCGTGGCCATGAGGGCCTCGATCAGGGTGAAGCCGGACCGACCGGCCTTGATTGCGGAAATCATGGATTCCATCTCAAGCCTCCTTCTCGACCATCCGATTCAGGCTCTGAAGGGCAATGTCAGCCTTTCAGGAGGGGAGGAAAATCTTGAAAAGTTCGGCCGCGTCATTTGGAACCCCTCCGACCGCATCCGACCGTGGTCTCACGAGCAGTGCAGAGATGCGACGGACTCTCATCGAAGTCACGCCCAACGAAAGGAACCCCATGAGCAACTCGAACAACACCTCGAAGAACGGCAACTCGTACAACGGCAAGCGCGGCAAGCGTCGCGGATTCACCCTGATCGAGATCCTGATCGTCGTGGTCATTCTCGGCGTGCTGGCCGCCCTGGTCATTCCGGGCGTCACCGGTGCCCTGAGCGACGCCAATGCCAACGCGGCTGCGGCGAGGGCCTCGCAGATCACCACCATGGTGACTCGCCTGAACAGCTTCAAGCCCGGCGGCGCTTCGATCGCGCTGACCGACGGCACCGTCTATTCGGCCGACGATCTGGCCGCTCTCGTGACCGCCAACTACTGCACCACCGACGACCTGTCGAACCAGGCGAAGGAGGACGGTGGCTGGGTGTGGAACGACGCGACCAAGAAGTTCACGCCCGAATCCTGAACGTGGCTGGCGGCTTGCCGCCATGCCTGAGGCACGTTTGAACAGATCTGAGGCACCCCGGCGACGGGGTGCCTCAGTCGTTTCCCGGGGCGGACGGTGAAGTGGACCTCGGTTTCGACCGAGGAATGGACCAGGAGCAGGCCTCGTGAAGCACCTTCGAAACATCCTCGTTCGCCGCAAGGCCCACCTGGCCGTCGACCTGGGTCCGGACGCGGTCCGCATCCTGGCTGTCGAGGCAGGCGAGGCACGGCAGGTCGTCTGCCTGCAGCGACCGACCGACGCCGAGTTGCGTTCGGCCGTGCGGACCGAGGGACTGCAGGGTTCGGAGTGTCGCATCACGCTGTCCACGCGGCTCTTCCGCATGGAGCCGGCCGCCATGCCGCCCATGAGCGAGATCGAGCGGGCACGCAGTGCACGGTTCGAGGCCATGGACCGGTTCGGACTGGATCCTGAGGCTGCCGTGGTGCGCCATGCGCCGCTGGGTGCCGACGGTCGTCAGGTGCTGCTCATGGCTGCGGACACGACCACGCTTTCCAACGCCGTCGGGCCGATCCTTCGGGCGGGCCTGATGCCCGTTTCCGTGGAGCCGGCCGCCTGGTCCGCGATCCGTGGTGCGATCCGCTGGGGAGGACTTCTGGCCGAGGAGCGGACCGCCTTCGTGCATCTGGAGCCCGATGTGGCCTCCGTGGCCGTCGTGCATGACGGCACGGTCGAATCCTTCCGCTGCATGCATGGCCACTGGGGCGACACCGTGGCCACGCAGAGTCGGAGCCTGGCTTCCGAGGAGGGCGATCTCGCCCTGGAACCCGAGGCCGACGGTTGGAAGTGGAGTGCGCTGGCGGAGGAAATGGTGCGGGCGCTTCGAGGCCCGGGCGAGAGCCAAGGCTGGCCGGTCCGCATGCTGCTGACCGGCACCGGCGCCGACGACGCCTCGTTGGCGAGGACCTTGTCCGGCGTGTGCGGTCTTCCCGCGGTCGCCGCCGGCAGCTCTCGATGGCTGAGTGGTGCGGAACTTCGTGGCGAGGTCTGGGCCTCCGCCATCGGATCGGCGGCGGTCCTCGAGGCTCTGGCACGACGGAGGGCCGCATGACTCTCCCTGTGGCGCTGGACTTCATGCCCGAGAGCGTGCATCGCGCCGTGCGCGTGGCCCGCTCTCGACGCAGGTGCGCCCTGCTGGGCGGCCTGCTGCTCGCCCTGTGTGCGGGGACCAGCCTGCACAGCTGGAACACGGCCCGCCGCGCCGATGGTGAGCGGGAGGTCAGCGCCCAGCGAGTGGCCCATCAGGTCGGCGTGGACGAGGTGATCGATCGCATGACCGTGGAGCGTGAGGACCTGGAGCGAGCCCTGAACATCACCGACGGCTTCATGCCCTCCGTGACTCCCTCCGCCGTGGTGGCCACGCTGACGCATCTCATGCCGGCTCGCACGGTGCTTCATGGCGTGCGCATCGCCATGGAAGACACCCCGCGACAACTGGCGGTCACCGTGCGCGGGCATGCGGCGGGCATCGCTGAAGTGAAGCAGCTGCAGGACAGCCTGGCGGCGCAGCCGGCCTTCCAGCGGATCACCGTCTCGGAGAGCCGTGGCATGGAGATCCGGGATCGCCGGGTGCAGGCCTTCGCCATCTCGTTCCAGGTGCCGCTGCAGGTCCGCGTGAGGGCTGCCCGGTCACCGGTTCGCCAGGAGGTCGTCCAATGAACCTGCCGCAGCGGATCCGAGGCGAGCATGCACTGGACACGCTTGTCGCGGCGGTGCCGGTCGGGCTGGCGGTGGCCTTGCTCGCCCTCTTCATCATTCCCAACTATGTCCGCGCGCGACAGTGCCAGCGTGAAGTGGCCACCCTTCGAGCCGTGGCGGACCACTCCGCTTCGCGTCAGGACGAGCTTCGTGAACTGCAGTCACGCCTGCAGTCGCTTCGTCAGGATGTGGCGAAGCGGGGTCGTCGCCTGCCCGGTTCCCCGGACAAGGGTCGCCTGCTCGAGAGTCTCGCCCAGTCAGCCGACATGAAGGGAGTCTCGGCGCACGAGAGCCGCACTGGACCGATTCGTCGCGTTCCGGTGCCCGGGCTTCCGGGAGGCATGGCGTCTCGTCGGACCGTGGACGTGGACATGCAGGGCTCCTTCGAGACGCTCTTCGACGCCATGCGGACGGCCGAAGCGCTGGAAACGCTGGTCACGGTGCGCACGGTCGACATGGTCCGCAGCCCCACCGCAGGTGCGGGCGAGGGGGTCCACACCACGTTCTCGTTCGACGAGTACTTCGCCGCCTCCGCCGGCGAGGAAACCGCCGCCGCGAAGGGCGGGGAGGCACGCCCATGAGTCGCCTTCAGCAGACCTGGAATGAGACCTGCGAGCGGCTGGGCGTGAAGCCCCGCCAGTTCGCCGTGCTGCTGACCGTGCTCACGGTCGCCGTGTCCGGCCTGGGTCTCCGCATGATGATGTCCGGGCGCCCGTCGCGGGCCGTCGCGGCCGCTTCACGACCGGCGGAGGCGGCCACGCCCGTGAGGGCTTCGGCGCCGCAGCCGCCCATGATCACGCCGGTCGCGGCGACCATGCCCGTGACGGAGGTGAGTCTGGAGTCCGAACCGGCCCGCGACCCGTTCCAGGCATGGGATGCGCCTGCGCAGGTCCGCGTCGCCGAGGCGACACCTGTCGTGCCCGATGCCGACGTGGAGCCCGGGGTCCTGCCCGGCATGATGCTCAAGGCCGTCGTGAAGGGTGAGCTCGCCGTGATCGGCGATCACACCGTCCGCAAGGGACAGAGCGTGCTGGTGGGGGATCAGGCTCACGCGAAGGTCATGGAGATCGGCGACCGGAGCGTCACGGTGCTCTTCGAGGACCGACTGATCGAACTGGCCCTGGGCGGGATGCCCGAGAAGCCCGCCAAGGCGGCTGCAGGAGGATTCCGATGAGCCCCCTCGAACCCCAACCCCGGACCACCTTCTCCTCGAGGGAATTCCGCTCCCTGCCGCGTGTGGGCCAGATGCTGGTGGAGGACGGAGCCATCAGCGTGACGCAGCTTCGTGAGGCGCTTCGCCAGCAGGCGGCGGGTGGCCAGCGCCTGCTCCTGGGCGAGGTCCTGCTCCAGATGGAGCTGGTGGATCGGGACACGCTGCTCCGTGCGGTCGCCCGGAGTCTGGACATCGCGTTCGTGACCGAGCCGGCCGCCGAGGCGGATCCTGCCGTCATGAAGATGCTGCCTGACGCCATGCGACGCGAGCATCGCGTGGTTCCGCTCCGTCGAGAGGACGACCTTCTGGTGCTGGCCACCGCCGATCCGCAGAACGAGCATGTGCGGGAGCTGGCTCAGCGCGAGACCGGTCTTCGGGTGCGCTTCGTGGCCAGTCCGGCGGACCGTCTGGACGCCATGCTGGCGGGAGTTCCCGTGGCCGATGCGGTCCAGGAACGGGCTCAGGAGATCGTGGCCGACCTGGTGGACGGCGAGGCCGCCTTCACGCTGCAGGAGAAGCAGGTGGAGGAGATGGTCGGGGCCGGTCAGGACGACGACATGGGTCCCGTGGTCCGGCTGGTGAACTTCATCATCGGCTCCGCGGTGCAGGAGGGAGCGAGCGACATCCACATCGAGCCCGACGACGGCGCCATGCGGGTGCGGTTCCGCATCGATGGCGTGCTGGGCCACAAGATGAGCCCTCCCTGGCGGATGAGCGCCGCCATCGCCAGCCGCATCAAGATCATGGCCCGGCTGGACATCAGCGAGCGGCGCATGCCTCAGGACGGCGAGATCAGCGTTCGTGTGAACGGCAAGCCGATCGATCTGCGGGTGAGCACGCTGCCGGGCAAGTTCGGCGAGAAGATCGTGATGCGCGTGGTGGACGGCAGTGCGGCTCGCCTGGGACTGGAGCAGCTGGGCTTCCGTCCGACCATGCTCGAGCGCTTCCGCCTGGTGGTGGACCAGCCGTACGGCATCGTGCTGGTGACCGGTCCCACGGGCTCGGGCAAGAGCACCACGCTGTACAGCGTGCTGAACACCTTCGACCGGACGAGCATCAACGTGAGCACGGTCGAGGACCCGGTGGAATCGAACATCGAGGGTGTGCACCAGGCCCAGATCAATCCCAAGGCAGGATTCACGTTCGCTTCGGCGCTTCGGTCGCTGCTTCGGCAGGACCCCGACGTGATCATGGTGGGAGAGATCCGCGATTCGGAGACGGCGCAGATCGCCGTGCAGGCCGCCCTGACGGGGCATGTGGTGCTGAGCACGCTGCACACCAACGATGCGCCCAGCGCAATCACGCGGCTGGGCAATCTGGGGGTGGAAAACTTCCTGATCGCGGCAAGCCTCCGTGGCGTGCTCGCTCAGCGGCTGGTGCGGCGGGTGTGCCGGCAGTGCGCCACACCGTGCGAACTCACCGAACCGCAGCGGCTGTCCATGGGGCTCTACGCCCATCAGCCCGGCACGCCCATGAAGGGGGCGGGGTGCCGCAAGTGCCGTGACACCGGATTGAGTGGTCGTCTGGGCATCTATGAACTCATGGTGCCGGACGACCGCATGAACGACCTGCTCTGCGGCACCTGTGATCCCGCGTCGATCCGCGCGTTGCTGCGGGAGCAGGGCTTCGAGAACCTGTGGGACGACGGCATGCAGAAGGTGCTGGCCGGCCTGACCACCCCCGAGGAGGTGCACGGTGCCTGCCGCCACTGAAGCCGCCGCTCCCGTGACCCGCAAGTGGCAGTACAAGGCCCGCAAGCCCGGCGGGGAGGCCTGCCGAGGCGTGGTCGAGGGCTTCACGCACGCCGACGCCGTGAGAGAGCTTCGCCGGCAGGGACTGGCGATCCTCGAAGTGGAGCTTGGCGATGCCGCGGCCGCCGTGGGCGAGCAGGTGGACTCGGCGATCCGTCGCGCCCGACTCTCCAAGGCCTTCCGGCCCGACGACACGGTGGCGTTCTGTGCCCAGATGGCCGTCATGCTGCGGACCGGTGTGCCGCTCAAGGAGGCCCTGGAGACCTTCGCGGAGCAGGCACGGCCTGCCGTGGGCGAAGTGGTCCGCCTGATCCGCGACGATGTCTGCGAGGGCGAGGACTTCTCGTCGGCGCTCGCCCGATGGCCTCGCATCTTTCCGGCCCTCATGGTCAGCCTCATGCGGGCCGCCGAGGCCAGCGGCATGCTGGACGAGATGATGGCCCGCGTGGCCAAGGATCTGGCCAAGCAGCGCAAGACCGCGCGGCAGGTGAAGGGTGCCATGACCTACCCGGCCATCATGCTGGCCGTGGCCGTGCTGGCGGTGACCGTGATCATGACCACCGTGCTGCCCCGGTTTGCGCCGCTCTTCGCCATGCAGGGCGACCGGCTCCCGCTGCCGACCAAGCTGCTGGTCGCGCTGTCCGACGGGATCCGTCACGGCTGGATGATCTGGGTTCCTGCTCTGGGCGCTTCGATCGCCGGGGCCTGGTGGTGGGCGAGGAGCGACGCGGGTCGCCGTGTGCTCGACCACGGCAAGATGGCGTGGCCCGTGATCGGTCCCATGTTCCGGCACCTCTACGTCTCGCGCTTCTGCAGCACCATGGCCACGCTGCTTGCGGCCGGCGTGCCGCTCATGGACGTCGTCAAGATCCTTCGCGACGTGACCGGCAACGTGCACTATGCCCGACTCTGGTCGCTGCTCGAGGAGCGCGTGAGTCATGGGCAGGAACTCTCGCCGACCTTCCGCGAGTTCGCCTTCGTGCCGCGAAATGTCTCGGCCATCATCGCCGCGGGCGAGAAGTCCGGACGACTTCCCGAGGTGCTCGAGAGCGCCGGGCAGGTGGCCGAGGAGGATCTGGAGGTGGCGCTCAAGAGCGCCACCAGCATGGTGGAGCCCATCCTCATCGTGGGCATGGGCGTGATCGTGGGTGGAATCGCCAGCGCCATGCTGCTGCCGATCTTCAACATGTCCAAGATGATGCACGGCGGTTGAGCAGGGGCCTGTGTCGGGCGTACCCTTCGGGTCAGGAGAACCCCATGGGCCAGCCGTTCGCCGACCGCGTGCAGATGCAGAACCGCCTCTTCGCCGAGCTGTCGGCCATGTTCGGCCGCGAGGTGCCGCTCTACGACCGGAGCCTGCTGGTGAACAAGGCCTGCAACACCGCGGTGTGCGCGCTGCTGGGCCGCTTGCACCAGGGTTTCGCCATGAGCGAGGCGCAGCTCGACCGGACGAGCGGCGAGCGGCATGGAGCCATCCGCATCGGGCGTCCGGACGAGTACCGCTGGATCGCGCGGTTCTTCGCGTGCTTCGCCATGGAACCCCACAACTTCTACGACATGACGGCCGTGGGTGCGAAGAGCCAGCCGATCATCGCCACGGCGTTCCGTTCGCTGGTGCGCCCGGAGCACCGGGTGTTCACCTCGCTGCTCATGACGGACTGGTTCGATCCCTCCACCAAGGCGCGCATCGAGTCGCTGCTCTCGCGCCGCACGGTCTTCTCGCAGGAGGCGAAGACGCTGATCGAGCGGTGCGAGGCCCAGGGCGGCCTCTCCCCGTCCGACGGCGACGCGCTGGTGCGCGAGGGCACCACCCGGATCTTCAAGTGGACCGGCCGAGCCAGTGATCACGCGCTGTACCAGGAACTCTCGAAGGCCGGCTTCAAGATCGCGGCGGACATCGCGTGCTTCCAGACGCACCATCTGAACCATCTCACCCCCAACACCTTCTGCATGGATCTGTACGTGGCCGCCATGAAGAAGTGCCTGGGGGAGATGGCCGAGGCCGTGTTCCATGCCCGGGCCACGCTCGTGCTCGAACGCCTGGCGCGGGTGGCCGACCGCGACTGGCTGCGGCTGCACTTCAAGCACCTCAGTCATGCGGAGATCGACTCGTATCAGCCCGGCTCGGTGGGCCCATCCGAGCTTGCCGTGGTGGTCGAGGCGCTGGTCCGCACCCTTCAGTCGGAGCCGTGTCGGCTGGATCGGCTCGAGCACGCGGGCTTCAAGGACTTCACCGAGGGCCCCAGCGAGGACACGCCGGTGCTGCTCCGCCAGGACGCCTACCGTGCGTTGACCGAGCCCGTGCAGTTCACCGAGGCGGACGGCAGCGCTGTGCAGGCCGGGCACACGGCCCGGTTCGGCGAGATCGAGGAGCGCTTCTACGCCACCACACCCAAGGGACGCGCGCTCTACGACGCCTGCCTGGCCCAGGCCGACGCCATGCGCGATCGTGATCCGTCGCTGCCCAGGCGAGATCCCGCCGCATACGAAGCTGCCTACGCCGCGCCGTTCTCGCCGTTCCCCAAGACGCTGCCCGAGCTGCTGAGGCAGGGGCTGGTGTTCGGTCGTTACGCCCCCAC
>CAIOTP010000374.1 GCA_903861235.1 uncultured bacterium
CCATGGCGTCCTTGGGGTTCACTTGCACGGTGGTCATGTGGAGTCTCCTTTCGGGGCGCGGCGGCGCCGAACAGGGGGAAGCCGCCGCGTGGATGGGTCAGGCGTTCTCGACCGGCGCCGTCTCGGTCCGGCCGGGGGTTCCGGCATCGGCCTCGTCGGCGCGGCCACGGGCGCGGAACTGGCTGCGGCTGCTGCGGCGACGCGCCTGCGGGGCGGTCTCCGAAGCGGCGTCGCCGACCATGCCGTCGCTGTCGCGGTCACCGCTGGTGGCGGCGGCCTCGGAACGCTGGGCCTTGCCCTCGCTCACCGCGGCGCAGAGCTCGCGGATCACGATGTCGATGGCCCGCATGCTGTCGTCGTTGCCCGGGATGGGGATGTCCGCCAGCTCGGGGTTGCCGTCGGTGTCGATCAGGCAGATGGTGGGGATGCCCAGGTTCTTGGCTTCGTTCAGGGCGTTGACCTCGCGGCCCACGTCCACCGCCACCAGGGCGCCCGGCAGCTTGGTCATGCCGCGGATGCCGTTGAGGTTGCGGAAGATCTTCTTCTGCTCGCGGGTGAGCTGGCTCTCCATCTTCTTGGAGTAGTTGCGGATCTCGCCGCTCTGCTGCAGCGACTCCAGCTCCTCCAGGCGGCGGAGCCGCTCACGGATGGTCCGGAAGTTGGTCAGGGTGCCGCCGAGCCACCGCTCGGTCACGTAGGGCATGCCCACCTCGGCGCAGCGGGCCTCGATGGCGCCGCGGGCCTGCCGCTTGGTGCCGACGAAGCAGACGTCCTTGCCCTCGCTGATCAGCTTCTGGATGAAGCGCTTCGCCAGGAGGAGTCCCTTGATGGTCTCGCGCACGTCGATGACGTGCACCTGGTTGCGGGTGGAGTGGATGTAGGGGGCCATGCGCGGGTTCCAGTTGCTTCGGCGCTGACCGAAGTGGATGCCCGATTCCACGAGTTCCTTGGCGAGCGAGCTCATTCGAGGGTCCTTTCGTCTCTGTCTCAGCAGCGACACCGGCGGTGGCCGACCGTGGATCGGTCCGCATGAAGGGCGCTTGGTACGGTGGAGGGGCCGCCACACGGCGGACACCCGAGTGCCGCTCCCGGCCACGGCCTTCGGGAGCGTCGGGCCTTCGGCGGAAGGCCGAACGGCGCGAACGGCCAGTCTAACGGAACCCCACCCCTCCGGCAATGCCCACGCCGATCCCCTAGGATCGCCGGAAACCGCCCCTCAGGACCCGGAAACCGCATGCTCGGCAAAGTCTTCAAGGCCTACGACGTCCGCGCCGTCTACCCCAAGCCGCTCAACGAGAAGCTGGCCTGGCAGATCGGCTACGCCACCGCCGAGTACCTGCTCGGCCAGGCGGCGGCGGCGGGCTTCGACGATCCCATGATGCGGCACATCGCCGTGGGTCGGGACATGCGCAAGAGCAGCCCCGCGCTCTCGGATGCGCTGATGCAGGGCATGCAGGATTTCGGCGCCGGCGTGATCGACCTGGGGCTGGTGGACACCCCCATGGTGTACTTCGCCATCAATCATCTCGGCTGCGCCGGCGGCGTGCAGGTGACGGCCAGCCACAATCCGGCGGAGTACAACGGATTCAAGATCAGCAAGCTCCGGGCCAAGCCCGTGGGTCAGGACACGGGGCTCGCGGAGATCCAGCGACTGGCGGCCCTGGTGGAGCGCGAGAAGCTGGAGCCCCGAGGCGGGCGCCGCGAGGCCCGCGACCTGTGGGCGCCGTACCGCGAGCACCTGCTCCGGCTGCTCGATCCGCGGGTGCTGGACGGTCGCGTGACCCTGAAGGTCGCCATCGACGCCAGCAACGGCATGGCCGGCACCATGGTGCCCCAGGTGTTCGGTGGCGTGAAGGGGCTGAGGATCGAGCGGATCAACTTCGACAACAGCACGGGCGAGTTCGTGCACGAGCCCAATCCGCTGGTGGAGGCGAACCTGGCGCAGACCCAGGAAGCCGTCCGGCGGGGCAAGGCCGACCTGGGCGTGTGCTTCGACGGCGACGCCGACCGTTGCATGGTGGTCGACGAGCAGGGCCGCAGCGTGGGGTGCGACCTGCTGCTGGCGGCCATGGTGGGTGGCGTGCTGAAGCGGCAGCCCGGAGCCAGCGTGGTGTACGACCTGCGCTCCAGCCGCGCCGTGCCGGAGGCCATCCGCGCCGCGGGCGGCGTGCCGGTGGAGAGCCGCGTGGGCCATGTCTTCATGAAGGCCAAGCTTGCGGAGGTCAAGGCGCCCATCGGCGGCGAGCTCAGCGGACACTTCTACTTCGCGGACATGTTCGACACCGACAGCGGGGCCCGCGCCTTCGTGGCCGCGATCAACACCCTGGCGGATTCCGGCAAGCCGCTCTCGGCGCTGGTGAAGCCCTTCCAGCGCTTCCACCAGAGCGGCGAGATCAACTTCGAGAACGAGGACAAGCAGGGGGCGCTGAAGGCCCTCCGCAAGGCGTGGCCCCGGGCGACCTGCCACGAACTGGACGGACTGAGCCTGGATGCCGGCGAGTGGTGGTGCAACGTGCGCATGAGCAACACCGAGCCGCTGCTGCGCCTGAATCTGGAGAGCGGC